>JAUQQI010000293.1 GCA_030549955.1 Chloroflexota bacterium | reverse complement strand
GGACCCCGGCGGTCTCAATTGCCCTGGAAGCCGCCGACCTGGCCGTTGAGGCCTTCACAGGCGACCGACCCCTCCAGGATAAGCTCTCGGCCTGGGAGAGGGTGGTAAAAACGGCGGTCGGCCGGGTCAGCCGGCTGGTTCGATCCCTGGCCGCCCGGTTCGGCTGGCGCTACCTGGGGACGGACCTCACCCCGGCCCCGTTTCCCGAGACGGCAGCCAGCATTGGCGAGGCCCTGGAGCGGCTCGGGGGCGGCGAAGCCGGGGGGCCAGGCACCCTCTTTCTTTCGGCCACCATTACCGGCCGCCTGCGCCGAATGCGGTTCCGCAAGGCCGGATTCTCGGGCTTGATGCTCCCCATTCTCGAGGATAATGTGCTTGCCCGCCGGTTCGGCGAGGGGAAACTGCCCCTGGCCGCGGTGCTTGCATTTTCGGCCATCTGCGGCACCGGCCTGGATGTGGTGCCCCTACCGGAAGATATCTCCGAGGCCGAACTCCGGGCCATCCTGCTGGATGTGGCCGCCCTCTCGGCCGTCCTGCGAAAGCCGCTTACGGCCCGCCTGATGCCCGTGCCGGGCCTGAAACCAGGCGTGGAAGTCCGGTTTGACTTTCCCTACTTTGCCGGCGCCAGGCTTCCTGACCTGCCCCGGCCGGCGGCCCACTGGCCCGCTTTGAAAACGGGTCGGTTTGAGGTTTAGGGCTCGCCGGCCCGGCGGCCCAGGGCAACCCCCAGCCCCAGGGCGAGCGCCCACAGGCCGACGGAGACCCCACTTACCAGCAGGCCAAGCTGCAGACTCTCCGGCTGATATCTGAAAACAACCTCGTGGTCCCCGGCCGGGACCTCAACCCCCTGAAACAGGTAGTTGACACGGAAGGGGTCGACCGGACGGCCGTCGAGGCTGGCCGTCCAGCCCGGGAAATAGGCCTCGCCGAACACGAGCAGGGCCGGCCGAGCCGTCCGCACCCGGACCCTGACCTCTTCCGGGCGTGGCCGCTCGACCTGAACTGACTCGCCCGCAAAAACCCAGGACGGCCCGGCCGGAAACCCCGGCTGACGGTCGACCACAACCTGTCCCCGGGCCATCGCCCGAACGGCCTGGTCCGGGAGGGCAGTTGCCTGCCAGTCACGAGCCAGGTAGACCTTCGGTCGGTCGGTTAAAAGCCGGTAGAGCTTCAGGTCCCCGCTGTGGACCATCCGGAGGGCCGGGTCGAGGGGCACGGGCTCGACGGCGTAGGTCCGCTCATCGACCAGGCTCACGGCCCGCAGGATAAGGCGGTTCGAGGAGGCGCCTTCGACCATGAGCTGGCTTACCTGAACGGGCCCGGGCAGTTTGAAAACTTTGAGATAGGCCTCCCCGTCGGCGATTTTGACTGCCCGGGCCCCGGACGGGCCGGGTCCGGTCTCGACCCCGGCCCGGAGGGCAAACGTGAATGGCCCTTCGGGGGCGACGGCGGTGACAGTCGCGACGACCTCCCCGGAAGCGGGGTGGGCCTCGGGAGCCGGCCGGCTGATTATCCCGACCGCCGTTGCCCAGGTGCGCGGCGGCAGACTGTATACCCGCCGGTCACCCCAGCCGAGGTCGGCGGCAGTCCCCAGGTCAAAATAAACCCCGTCGACCCAGAGGTCGCGAGTCTTATCCATCGCCAGATACCGGACGCCAAGGCCCGACAGGATGGCCGTGTCCGGGACGACATTGAGGTCGAAGCGAAGCTGGGAGTCGGCGTGGAGGCCTTCGGCGATTTGGGGCTGGCCGGTTCGGGCCGCCTCATACTCGAGCCAGGCCTGCTTGAACGCCCAGTAGGCGGCCGAAGGCAAGAGCCCGCCGTCGTAGCCGTCAATACTCGGGATCCGGTAAACCATCCCCAGGTTGGGGACAACGGCCTCCCGGTATTTCAGGAAGATAAGACCCTCGCTAACCTGGGCTCCGGTGTAACCCCGGGACCAGGCCCCCATAATACCGGCGGTGTCGCCGGGCTGAAACCCGGTGTCAACCAGCGAGAGGACGTTCGGCTCCTTCTCGAGAAGGAGCTGGCTTAAGGCCGGCCGGGCTTCGTCGAGAAATGCGGCGGGAAAGCTCCGGCTAATCTCGAGGCCGTTTACTGCCAGCCCGAGCTCCACAGCGGCCACCACCACCAGGACCCACCCTAAGAATCGGGCCCCAGGCAGGCCGGCCGGCCAGAAGGCAGCCAGGAATGCCATCAGGGCCAGGGCCGGAATCCAGACCGTCCGGGCCGCCCCTTCAGGCAGGGTCAAAACCGGCTGCCAGCTCAGCAGAATTAGCCCGAGGACGGCCAGACCGGCGAGCCAGACGGCCGCGCCCCGGACCCGCTGAATTCGCCGACGGTCAAAGAGGCCGGCCTCGAGGCCGATGCCGGCCAGGATGGCGGCCGCGAAGGTGTAAAGGAGAAGCCAGCGGGCCGGTACCCGGAACATCCGCAGGCCGGGCACGACCTCGTAAAGTACCGGGCTCAGGGGGTTGTAAGCCGACATCGCCAGGGCCAGCGAGAGGGCCCCGAGGAAGATGGCGAAAACCCGGTAGGGCCGGCCACCACCCCCGAGGGCCCCGGCCAGGGCGAGTCCGAGGGGCACGAACCCGACGTAAGCGATGAACTCGTTAAAGGGATTGTCGCCGTAAGTCGGCAGGAGGGCCCGGAGGAGTTCCCACGGCGGCAGAGAAAAGCTTACCGCTTCCCGGTAGGAAAGGCCACCCCCGCCCCGGATCGAGAGCCGGCTCAGCTCCCAGGATGGCACGACCTGGACAGACGCCAGCCCGAACCCGAGGCCGACGGCAGCCCCAAGGCCGACCAGGCCGATTATCGCCGGGCGGGACCGGTTCCGCCCGGCTTCGTAGATGGCGAGGAGACCGGCGGCCACCAGCGTCAGGTAAGTCTCCTGGGGGTGCCCGGCGAGGATCTGGAGGCCCAGAAAAAGGGCGGTGAGGGGCAGCCCGAGGGGACGGCCCCGCATGAGCCCCACAGTTCCGAGCAGGACCCAGGGGAGCCAGGCCGAGGCGGCGGTCTGATTCGGGTGGCCGAGCTGCTGGGCCAGAAATCCGCTCAGGCCGTATGTAACCCCGCTGAGGAGGGCGGCCGGCAGGCCAAGGCCCAGGCCAAGCCGACTGAACAGGTACATGCCCAGTCCGGCGAGCCACAGGTGGAAAAAGACCAGGACAATAAAGGCCGAAAAGGGGGGCAAAGAAAGGGTGGCAAGATTCGGCGGGTAAAGGACCGCGGCCTGAATGTTCGCAAACAGGGGCGCGCCGCCGAAGATGTACGGGTTCCACAGGGGCAGCCGTCCCTGGGCCAGGGCGTCGGCGACGGCTACCCGGTACGGATAGAAGTACGTGAGGAGGTCGTAGCCGGAGGGGACCAGGGCGGGATTAAGGAGCCGGTAGTGGGCTCCCACCACGGCTAGGCCGAGGAACAGGGGGACCAGCAGGTCGGCCCGGGTCAGACGGGCCGGAACCGGTACTTTATTAGGGTCAGAAGGGCGGGCAGGCCGTCCCGCCAAGGCGAGAGCTTCTTTTCGCCGCGCGGCGAGTAACGGATCGGCACCTCGAAGATGTCGTAGCCCCACCGCAAAACCTTGGCCGTGATCTCGGGCTCGATTTCGAACCGGTTCGATTCGATGGTTAGCCGGGAGTAAACCTCCCGGCTCAAGAGCTTATAACACGTTTCCATATCCCGGAGCCGGCTCCCGTAGAGGAAGTTGGTGAGCCAGGTCAGGAGCCGGTTCCCCCACCGCATAAGGGGCCGCTGGCTGGAGAGGTCCCGGTAGCCGTAAACGACCTTTGCCCGGCCGCTGAGAATCGGCTCGAGCAGGGATGGGTAGTCTTCGGGGTAATATTCCAGGTCGGCGTCCTGGAAGATAACCGCATCCCCAGTCGCGGCCTTGAGGGCGGTCCGGAGGGCCGCCCCCTTGCCCTGATTCGTCTCATGGCGAATGACTTTCAGGTCGGGGAGGTCGAGGCCGGCCAGGACCCGGTCGGTGCCGTCGGTGGAGCAGTCATCAACAACAATGATCTCCTTTTCAATCGGTACCCGGCTGACCCGCTCGAGGACCTCCCGGATGCTGGTGACCTCGTTGTAGACGGGTATAAGGACCGAGAGCCGGAAGGCCCCGTCGGGCCGGCTCGGGGCGCTCAAAGCTCCTTACCGAGCTGGTGAGCCAGGATGATGGCCTGGGCGATCTCCTTCATCGGCCGGCGGGTGTTCATCGAGAGCTTCTGGATGCGCCGGAAGGCCTCGGCCTCAGTGAGGCCCTGGGTATCCATCAGGATGCCCTTGGCCTGGTCCACCAGCTTGCGGGTTTCGAGGGCGTCCTTGAGGTCAGCGACCTCTTTTTCGAGGGCCTGCAGCTCCCGGTAGCGCTCGATGGCCACCTCGATGGCCGGGCCGAGGTCGCTCTCCCGGAACGGCTTGACCAGGTAGGCGATGACCCCGGCGCTCTTGGCCCCTTCGACCAGCTCCGGCTGGCTGTAGGCCGTCAGGAGGAGGACGGGGGCAATCCGCTCCTCGGCGATAATCCGGGCGGCCGTAATGCCGTCGAGGCCCGGCATCTTGATATCCATGATGACCAGGTCCGGCTTGAGCTGTTTGGCCAGGGTGATAGCCGTTGCGCCGTCAGCCGCCTCGGCCACGACCTCATAGCCCAGGCCGGTCAGCATCTCCCGCAGGTCCATCCGGATAATTGGCTCATCGTCGACGATAATGAGACGCTTCTTGGCCATCCCACACGTTCACCCGGCAACCTCTCGCTGTCCTGTTTTCGATTCTAGCAAGAACCGGCCGTCGAAACAACCACTATGGCTTTCCAGTTTTCGGTGTCTGTATCCCGGGAGAGAGGAAATGCCCCCTCGCCCGCCCAGCAATAAAGGGGGGTCGGGGTAAGGCCCAGAACTGGAAACCCCGGCCTACCGACCGGGTATATTTAACCGTGATTCGGGTGGCGCCTGAAGCCCGGGCGGCCCTCGACTGGGCTGGCCCGGTCGTCTTTCTGGAGTCAAACCTGCTGTCGACCGGCCTTCCGGCCGAGGACGCCCGCCGGGCCCTGGCCGGGATGACCGATGCGGTCCGGGCGGCCGGGGTGGTGCCGGCCGTTATCGGGATTGTCGACGGGCAGGTTATTGCCGGGATCGGGGATGCCGAAGCCGAACGGATTATCCGGTCCAGGACCAAGCTGGGTCCGGCCGACCTTGGGCCGGCGCTGGCCGGCGGCCTGACCGGCGGGACCACAGCCGGGCTCACCCTGCTTCTGGCCTCCCGGCTGACGCCCTGGCCCGTGGTGGCCACCGGGGGGATCGGTGGCGTCGGGACCGAGGACCCGGCAGATGTTTCCGCCGACCTCTGGGCGCTCAGCCGGTATCCGGGGCTTGTTGTCTGCAGCGGGCCAAAGTTGCTGGCCGACGCCCGGGCAACTTTCGAATGGCTCGAAACCCACGGCGTGCCGGTTGTCGGCTATCAGACGGACCGATTTCCCCGATTTTTGCTACCTGACGGGCCACCTGTCCGCTTCCGGGTCGAGGCGCCTGGCGACGCGGTTGCTGTCTGGGTTGCCCACCGGCGTTTTTTCGATTCGAGCCTGCTCCTGGCCGTTCCGCCTCCGGTCCCCGCCCCGCCCGAGCTTGAGTCGTGGGCTCGAGCCGCCCTCGAAGCTGCCCGGCGGGAGGCCGCAACCGGGGCCGAACTCACGCCCATTTTTCTCAGGAATCTTGCTGGCCTGTCGGCGGGCTGGACGACCGGCGCCAATATCGAACTCCTCCGGATGAATGCGGCGGTTGCCGCCGGGTGCGCCCGGGCTCTGAATCAGGGGAAGACTCGGTAGGCCGGGTGCCGGCTCCGGCCAGGCGGTGTGCTATAATCCCATCCGGGATGGGCGGCCGCTTACCGTTCCGACTGGCACTGCTGCGGCTGGTCCTCATCATCCTGACCGCCCTCTGGACAGCCGGAGCCACCGTATTCGCCCTGCTTTTCCTCTGGCGGGGAAGTACCTACCTTCAGCTCCTGCTGGCGGCCGTATCCCCGGTGCCGGTTGCGCCCATCGTGAGCCACCTCCCCGACGGCCCGACCTGGAATGGGACCGACCGGGTAAATATCCTGCTCCTGGGGGTTGACAGCCGGCCGGATGAGCCGGTTGAGCTGGCCCGGACCGATACGATTATCCTGACGACCATTGACCCGGTCCACAAGACGGCCGGCATGCTCAACATTCCCCGGGACCTCCTGGTCTCGATTCCGATTGGGCCGGGGAAGACCGTCATCCAGGACCGGGTCAACACCGCCCACCGGTATGGGACGTATTATAAATACCCGGGCGGGGGCCCGGCCCTGGCCAAGAAGACCATCGAATACAATTTCGGCGTAACGGTTGATTACTATGTGCGGGTCGACTTTAAGGGCTTTACCGGCCTGGTCGACGCCGTCGGCGGGATTATCCTGGACAACCCTTATCCCCTCCGGGACGACGAGTATCCGACCGAAAATTACGGGGTCCAGCGCATCTTCTTTTTCGGCGGTCTCCAGCCGATGAACGGCCAGGCCGCCCTCCAGTTTGCCCGCTCCCGCCACCAGGATACCGACTTCGGCCGGATTCACCGTCAGCAGCTTGTGCTACTGGCCATGCGTCAGCGGGCCCTCGAGCTCAACCTGCTCCCGCGCCTGCCCCAGCTCATCATCGAATACGGAAACCTGGTTAGCACCGACCTCAAGCCGCTCGAAATTATCGCCCTGGCCCGGGTTGCGGCTGGGATCGACCCGGGCTCGGTCACGGTCCGGGCGATCGAAGGGCCGGCTGTGCGGGATGTTACTGGCGAAGACGGGGCCTACCTGCTGATGCCGGTTAAATCCGAAATCAACCGGATTATCCGGGAGGTTTTCGGTACCCCTGTCCCCCGGGAAGTGCCCGAGGAATCCCGGGTCGAAATCCTCAACGGCACCCGGATTCCGGGCCTAGCCCGGCGGACGGCCGACTACCTGCGGGCCCAGGGCTTCAAGAACGTAACCTTCGGTAACGCCACCGGTTCGGCCGACCAGGAAAGCACCGTCATTTACGACTTGACCGGGAAGCCCGAGACGGTTAAGCGGCTCCAGCAGCTCCTGCACCTGCCGGCTGGCAGGGCGCGGGGCTCACCGGCCGGAGGGGTCGCCGGCCAGAACGGTGAACCGCCGGTTGACGTCCGCATCGTTCTCGGACGAGACCTCATGTTGCCATCTGAATAGGCCACTCAGAGGGGTTAAGCGATGGGTCGGTTTCCCAGAGCGTCGATAATCATCCGCGCTAAGAACGAAGAGCGGGATATCGGTCTGACCCTCTCGATGGTTTTCCGCCAGCGGATGCGGGACTTCGAGGTCATCGTCGTCGATTCCGGCTCGACCGACCGGACCCTGGAGGTCGCTCGCCGGTTCCCGGTCAAGATAATCGAGATTCCGCCGGAGCAGTTCACCTACGGCCGGGCGTTAAACATCGGCATTGCCGCTTCCCGGGGGGAATATCTCGTCTGCCTGAGCGCCCACGCCATCCCGGCCGATGAGGAGTGGCTGGGCAACCTGCTTTCGGGCTTCGATGACCCGGAGGTTGCCGGCGTCTACGGAATGCAGATCCCCCGGCCGAACTGCAACTTTCTCGAGGTGATCGGCCTGGCCCTGGAGGGGACGAACAGCCCCTATCCCCGCCTCCAGCGGCGGGGCCGGTCGAATTTCTCCAATGCCAACAGCGCCATCCGGCGAACCTTGTGGGTTCGGGTGCCATTCGACGAGACCCTCTCCGGGGCGGAAGACTTCGCCTGGGCGAAGCAGGTTCAGGAGCTCGGATATCTCATCAAATATGAGCCGACCGCCAGGGTTTACCATTCCCACGGCGGACCGGTTTTAAAAATCATGCGCCGGGCGGTCCGGGATTTCACAACCCGACTCGCGGTAACCGCCGGCATTCTCGCGGCAAAACCGCCCGAACACACCATGCTATGCCCGGGTCAGCACCTGGTCAGGAGCCTGGTGGCGCTAACTGGCGGGCTCGGCGTCTTTGAAACCAGCCGGGGCTGAGCCGCAGCCCTAAAACTCGAAAGCCCCGGCAGTATCCTCGGCCCGGATCCGGGAGCGCCGTATTGTCAGTGCTTATCACCGCCAGCTTCTGCAGGTTGGGGCACTTCCGAAAGGACCTTGAAGGGCGGCTCCGGGATGACCGCCATTATCCAGAGACACCAGTTGCAGAATTGACGGCCATCATTAAGGCGAAAAAGCCGGCGTGCCCGGCCGCAGGCGTGACAGACTTCAGTAAATCCTGTGTACTCCGCTCCTTTCAAGGCTCTCCTCCCGGTGATAAAAACAGGCCCGGGTGAGTTTCCCGGGAAGCCCGCAGGTCATAGTAACGGACCCGTACCCCCCGGTACGGTCGTGACCTGGTTAGCCACACCCGGGCAATTACCGGCGTTCCCCCAAGCTCTTCGGCGGCCTGGGCCAGCTCTTGCTGCTCCATCTCCAAAGGCCAGGGTGGGTCGCCGAGAGCTGAGACGGTCACCCGCACCAGCCAGATTGTACCATCCGGAAAAACCACTTTTAAACCCGCCGGGATTGGTTCCACCTTAGCCCGGTAGCCGGCCAGGTCCCTTTCCACCATCTGCCGGCCTATCCGGCCCAGGATAGACTGCCAGACCGACACCGGACCGCTCCGCTCAACTCCAACCAGCTCAGGCTGTGACTGCTACCGGGTCCAGCTCAGGTCGCCAACCGGGTCCACTTCAAAGTTCTGGGTAAGTGGCCGGACGCCGCCGACCCGGGGATCCCCGTCGGCGTCGAAGTCCAGCCGGACAACCCACAGGTCAAAACTACCGCCCCGGGCCGAGACAAAAGCCAGGTAGTGCCCGTCGGGCGACCAGACGGGGCTTCGGCTTACGCCGTCGGTGATGACCGGCCGAAGGTCCGAGCCGTCAGGCCGCATCAGCCAGATTTCGTGCCGCTTCTGAGTGCGTTTAACGAAAGCGACCCAGTGGCCGTCAGGGGACCAGGCCGGGTCATAAGCTCCCTCGGGTTCGGAGGTCACAGGCTTAGCCTGCCCCGTTGCCGGGTCCAGGATGTAAATTTGGGGTATCCGCGACTGCTGATAGACGGCCAGGGCGACGGCCGTGCCGTCGGGTGACCAGCTTGGCCGGTCCACCCCGCCCCAGGCATCCCCAAGGATGGCCAGTCGGCGCAGGCCGGTCCCGTCGGCATTGACAATCCACGGCTGAAGGAACGCCGAGCCCCGCTCCGAAAGAAACAAAATCCGTCGACCGTCAGGGGACCAGGTCGGCCGAAAGGCCCAGGTGAGCGGCCGCCAGTTGCGGGTAAGTTCCTGGAACTTGCCCGTATCCAGGTTCAGTACAACGATATCCGAGTAGCCTTCTTCATAGCGACGGCTGAAGGCGATTTTCCGGCCATCCGGCGACCAGGCTGGCTGGAGGTCCAGGTAGCCGTCGGTGAGCCGCCAGATTTTACCGTCTTCCCAGACCCAGAGGCCGGTGCCCTTTGTAAAAACGATCCGACCCGGCGGCCAGGGTTCGGCCGGGAGGACCGGCGGCCCGGCGGGCGCGGCCCCCGGCTGGCGGTTCAACCCGAGCAACTGGCTGAAACGGGCCCAGCCTTCAGCCGTGCACCCGGCCGCCAGAATACCCAGGACCAGCAGGACGGCCAGCGCCGGCCTCACGGGGTCGTCGCCTCCCGCCGGGCGGCCCCAACCAGCTCCCGGACGTCAGTTATCCCGTTTGCTTCCATGTAAGCTTGAATACCTTCGAGGACTTCGACGGGGGCCCGCGGGTTTGCAAAGCAGGCCGTCCCGACCTGAACGGCCGCGGCCCCGGCCAGCAGGAACTCCAGGGCGTCAGCGGCGGTCATGATACCGCCGATGCCGATGACCGGGATTCCGACGACCCCGGCCACCTCGTAAACCATCCGGAGGGCAACCGGCTTT
>JAUQQI010000284.1:6636-9987 GCA_030549955.1 Chloroflexota bacterium | reverse complement strand
GCGTCCGAGAGGGCGGCAGCAACCCAGAAAGCCGGAACGTACTCGGTGACAGCGGCAAGGGCAGTTACAACCCCGCCGCTTCCCCGGCGGGCAGCCAGCCGGCCATTATCGTAGTAGAATTCGAGGGGCCCGCGGTTGCTGGCAATGAGCAGGCGACGGTCCCGGAAGAGTTCGCCGCAGAGCTCGAGAAGCCGCTGGTGGTGGGGACTGGTATCCGGCATCGCCCGCTTCCGCCCGAACATACCAGCCCCGGCGCTGGACTGTCAAACCGGCCCCGGCTTATAATGACTCACGGTGTGCGGCTCGCCGGGCCGCCCTGAAGGTAGAACGACCGGGGACGGCTAGCTTATGGGTAGCCTTTTTCCAGGAACCGACGGCGCACGGGACCGCCGGGGACGGCGTCGGGTGGTGGTCACCGGCCTTGGCGTCATCAGCTGTGTCGGCAAGACAGTTGACGAATTCTGGGATAGCCTGATTAACGGCCGCTCAGGTATTGGCCGGATGACCCTCATCGACCCGACCGGGTATCCGTGTCAGATTGCTGGCGAGGTGAAGAACTTCGACCCGAAAGATTACATCGACGGCCGCGAGGTGAAGCGGATGGCCCGATTCACCCAGTTTGCGGTGGCCGCGGCCCGGCAGGCGATCGAGGGGGCCGGCCTGAACCTGGAAAAAGTTGACCGGACCCGAGTCGGGGTCCTGCTCGGGAACGGGAATGGGGCGTTCGACATTATTGACCGGGAGGCCCGGGTGATGCTGACGCGGGGCGGGATGCGGATTACCCCGGCTTTTGTGCCGATGATTTTGCCGAACATGGCCGCCTCCCAGGTCAGCATTATTTTCGGCCTCAAGGGGTACAACGCGACGGTTGTAACCGCCTGCGCGGCCTCGACCCACGCGATCGGGGAGGCCGTCGAAGTAATCCGGCGGGGGGTGGCCGATGTGATGATTACCGGCGGCACCGAGGCCGGCATCTCCGAATTCGGCCTGGCGGCCTTCTGTGTCCTGCGGGCCCTTTCCACCCAGAATGAACAGCCCGAAAAGGCGAGCCGGCCTTTTGACGCCCGGCGGGACGGGTTTGTTCCGGCCGAAGGGGCCGCGGTGCTGGTCGTCGAGGCCCTCGACCATGCCCTGCGGCGGGACGCCCCGATTCTCGCCGAAATTGTCGGCTACGGCGTTTCGGCCGACGCTTATCACCTGGTGGCTCCCGACCCGGAAGCCGACGGCGAGGTTCGGGTCATGCAGGCGGCCCTTGAAGACGCCGGGTTGACCCCGGACGACGTGGACTATATAAATGCCCACGCGACGTCAACGCCCCTTGGGGACCTGGCCGAAACGGTCGCCATTAAGAAAGTCTTCGGGGAGCGGGCGTATTCGATCCCCGTGAGTGCCACCAAGTCGATGATCGGCCACGCCCTCGGCGGGGCCGGGGCCCTGGAGGCCGTCGCCTGCGTCAGGACCATCACCGATGGCGTCATCCACCCGACCATTAACCTCGAATATCCCGACCCGGAGTGCGACCTCGACTACGTGCCCAATGTTGCCCGCCGGGCCGACGTCCGGGTTGCCATCTCAAACAGCTTCGGCGGTCAGAACGCCTGCCTGGTCTTCAAAAAGTTCGATGGGGTCTGAAATCCAGCCCGGATATCGAATGTGCTTTGTTTGCGGCTGGGAGAATCCCATCGGCCTGAACGTGACCTTTTACACCGACGACGGGCGGGTCCGCGCCCGGTTTACCCCCGACGAACGCCACCAGGGTTTTCCGGGGCTAGTCCATGGCGGGATTCTCTTTGCCCTCCTCGACGAAGTAATCAGCCGGGCGGCATATTTGATGGGGGACTGGGTCTTGACCGGCCGGGTGGAGGTCCGCTACGCCCGGCCGGCCCGGGTCGGGGAACCCCTCGACCTGGAGGGCTGGATTGAACGGGCCGCCGGCCGGGGCTACCTGCTGGCCGGCCGGCTGACGAATTCGGCCGGCGAGACGGTCGTCGAGGGGCGGGGCGTTTACGTGAAGCTGCCGGCTGAGTTTCGCCGGCGGCTGGCAGGGAGGTCCGGGGCCCTTGGGCGTCCGGACCGGACCCCGGGGCCTCCTGAGGCTTAAACGGAGAAATCCACGACAGTTATAACGTACTCGAATCCTTCGTCCCGGCTGGGCGGCTCCAGTATCTGGTGCATCCGGTAAATAACCGACTCGGGGATGACGTTTGCCCGCTGACGGTTCCGGGCCAGGGCGACCTCGAGGGGCGTCTGGATAAAGACTGCCACCGGTCGGGCCCCATACTTCCTGGCCAGCTCGATGTAGCGGCGGCGGCGTTCCCGGGTAACCGACGTCGCGTCGACGACGATGTCGTTAAACCGGGAATTCACCCCGGCCAGCAGGCGCTCCAGGATCGTATGTTCCAGCTCGACGACGACCGGCTGGAGGGGCTCAGCATAGGGCTCGACGCTGAGCATAAAGCGCAGGTCGTCCATCGAGACCCGCCACTTGTCGGCGAGATACTTGCGGGCATAGGTGGTCTTGCCGGAACCCGGTATTCCAACCAGGACGTAGAGCTTTACCGGCGGGCGTCGCCACTGGGACTGCATCCCCTGGCGAATTATGCCACGAATGGCCGATAAAAGCAGGCCCGGAGTTCCCACGCGGCCGCAGGCAGACCAACAAATAGTCTACAATCAAAGCTGGGGGTTGGCTGTGGTATTCCCTCAGAGCAGGTTTATCCAGATAAACGACTTTCAACTCCACTATCTTGAGTGGGACGACCCGGACCGTCCGCCGGTTGTCTGCCTTCATGGTTACACCGGCAATGCCTATGCCTGGCAGCCGGTTGCTCCGGAACTTGCCCGGTACTTCCGGGTTATTGCCCCCGACCTGCGGGGCCACGGCGACTCCGACCCGTCGCCCCATGGCTACTCCATCCGGAATTATGTGGCTGACCTGGCTGAGTTCGTCGACCGGCTAGGCCTTGGCCGGTTTGGCCTTATCGGCCTCTCAATGGGGGGTCGGGTCGGGATGGTGTACGCCGCCGAGCATCCCGGCCGGGTTGGGCGGCTGGTTATTGTCGATATTGGGCCGGAGATATCCCGGCGGTGGTCCCAGCGGCAGGCCGAGCCCGAACCGGACTCGTTTGAGTCGGTCGAGGAGGTTGCTGAGCGGCTCCGCCGGGGAAATCCTTACCTGACGGCCGAATACGCCCGGTTCATTGCCAGCCACAGCCTCAAACAGCGCCCTGACGGTCGTTACGTCTGGAAGTGGGACCCGGCCCTCCGGCAGGGGGTGCCGTCCGACACCAGCCATGCTCTCGGCAGGCTACCGCTGTGCTGGCGCGCCCATGCCGCCGCAGCCCGCCCGGC
>JAUQQI010000284.1:5382-6626 GCA_030549955.1 Chloroflexota bacterium | reverse complement strand
GTGAGGAGAGCCCGATCCTCGACCAGGACGTCGCCGAGCGGATGGTGAAGATTCTTCCCGATGGCCGGCTGCGGGTTATTCCCCGGGCGGCCCACACCCTTCAGGAGGACAACCCGGCGGGGTTTCTGGCGGCGGTAAAAGAATTCTTTGGCGTAAGCTGAGCTGTCCCGGAATGAAGGCCGTAAAAGCCATCTTTTATGATGCCGGCATGACCCTGATCGGGCCGAGCCTGCTCCTGCAGGAGATCATGGCCCTGGTTCTGGCCCGGCACGGGGTCGACGCCGACCTGGAAGCCCTGAAGGCGGGCCTTGACCGGGCCGAAGATTACTATCTGCAGACGGTTCGGACCGAGCGGGACATCTGGTCGGACCGGGCCCGGATTCTGGCCATGTGGGACAACTACTACCGGACTGCCCTGGAGGCGGCCGGGGTCCGGGCCGATGAGGTAAAACTCCGGGAATGGGCCCGGGAAATTATCCGGGCGTTCGAGGACCCCCAGCTCTGGATGCCCTACCCGGACGTGCCAGATACCCTGGCTGAGCTCCGGCGGCGGGGATTCCGCCAGGGGGTCATCTCCGACTGGACCGGCCCGCTGGACAAAATCCTGGGTGCCCATGGCCTCCTTCAGCACCTCGACTTCGTTCTCACGTCGGGGGAGGTCGGGGCGGCCAAGCCTAACCCGCACCTCTTCCGCCTCGCCCTCCGCCAGGCCGGAGTCACGCCCGAGCAGGCGATTCACGTCGGAGACACCTACTGGACCGACGTGCTCGGGGCCCGGGTGGCCGGAATCCAGCCAATTTTGATCGACCGGAAAGCAACGAAACCGCCGGCTGACTGTCCGGTGATCACATCCCTGGCCGAACTGCTCGCCCTGCTGGACGGGGCTGCTGCTTCAGAGGCGTAGGAGATTGGCGAACCGGTCGGGCCGGCGGACCGGTCCGACGACGGCCAGGTTGAACCGCTCCTGCCGGAAGAGCCGCCGGGCCAGGCGGACAACATCATCGGCGGTTACCCGGTCGACTTCCGCGACCGCTTCGTCAACCGTCAGGATCTTGCCGGTCAGAAGCTCCTGGGTTCCGAGCCAGCCGGCGTAGCTCCGGGTATCTTCGAGGCGAAGCTCCAGCCGGCCTTTAACCAGCTGACGGGCCTTTTCGAGCTCGGCTTCATCGAGGTCGACCGTGAGCTGGCCGAGCTGCTCGACAACGGCCGCGACCGCCTCCGGGAGCCGGCGGGGCTCGACTCCG
>JAUQQI010000284.1:0-5372 GCA_030549955.1 Chloroflexota bacterium | reverse complement strand
AACTGTCTCTGAGCCGGTATCCAGGAGATACTCGACGTAGCTGTGGACGTCGTAGACGAGGCCCCGGCGTTCCCGTAGCTCGAGGAAGAGGTGACTGCTCATGCCGTCGCCGACGATGACGTTGAGCAGGTCGAGAGCGGTCCGGTCCGGGTCGGTTATGGCGAGGCCGGGGACCGCGAGGCAGAAGTGGGCCTGTTCGGTCCGCCGGTAGACGGCCCCCGTCCGCGGGCCCGAGTCCGGGTTGGTCGCCGGGGCGAACCGGGGCGTCTCACCGGGTTCCCAGTCGTGAAGGTTGTTGTAAAGCAGGTCCAGGACCTCTTCGGGGTTAAACCGGCCGGCAACGGCGACGACGGTGTTGTTCGGCCGGTAATGGCGGTTCCAGAAGTCGGTGAGCTGGGTCGAACTCAGGGCTGAGACCGACTCTCTCGTGCCGGCCACGTCCCGGCCGATGGGCTGGCCCGGCCACATGACCTGGTCAATAAGCAGGTCGACGAGCTGCTGGGGGGTGTCATTGACCATCCGGAGCTCTTCGAGGATGACTTGCCGCTCCTTCTCCAGTTCGGCCGGCGGGAAAAGCGGACGTCGCACCAGGTCAATGACAACCTCAGCCGCAACCCGGAAGTGCTGGGCCGGGACTTTCGCCCAGTAGACGGTCAGTTCCCGGTCGGTGGCAGCATTGAGGACCCCGCCGGTGGACTCTATGGCCTCGCTGATAAGCCGGGCCTCGGGCCAGCGGCTCGTGCCCTTAAAGACCATGTGCTCGATGAAGTGGGAAACGCCGGCAACCTCGTCAGGCTCATAGCGGGAACCGACGCCGATGAAAACGCAGACGCTCACTGACCGTGCCGACGGGAGTTCCCCAAGGAGAATCCGAAGGCCGTTTGGAAGGAGAGTTCGAGTGTACA
The DNA here is from genome assembly GCA_030549955.1 of Chloroflexota bacterium. Lineage (GTDB taxonomy): Bacteria > Chloroflexota > Dehalococcoidia > JAUQQI01 > JAUQQI01 > JAUQQI01. The sequence goes on along the minus strand of JAUQQI010000284.1, from coordinate 4,467 downwards.
TTGTAGTTCCCTAATTAAGTTTATAAGGCATCTACTGGCCGGTCCGTCGCGGGTCCTCCTGGCAGTTTGGGGAAAGGGTTCCGAGCGCCAGGCCTCGGAGGACCGGCTTTACGCCGACTTGACAGGAGGGCTCCGGTTGTTGCATCAATATGCAGCCCCTGCCGGACGGCAGGAACGGCCGGAGCTGGCCCCCACACCTCGCCTGCCGTCCGGCGGCGCCAGCCCGAAATCAGCGCAAGGAGTGGAGGTTATGTCCAGACCGTTGCAGAATCAGCGGATAGCCATTGTTGGCGTCGACGAGTCGGACGAGATCGGCATTGTCCCCAATAAATCGCCCCTGCAACTCCACGCCGAAGCGGCCTATAACGCCCTGGCCGACGCCGGCCTGTCCATCAAGGACGTGGACGGCCTGCTGACGGCGGGGCCTTTCTCGACCCTTGTCGTGGCCGAGTACCTGGGCATCGAGCCCCGATTCACCGACTCGACCTCGGTCGGCGGGTCGTCGTTTGTCATCCATCTGGCCCATGCGGTCGCGGCCATTCGCCAGGGCTACTGCCGGGTTGCCCTCATTACCCACGGCGAATCCGGCCGGTCGGCCCGGACCCGACCGCCCCTCTTCCAGGGCCTGCCCGACAGCCAGTATGAGGTTCCTTACGGAATCATTGGCGCACCGATTCGGTATTCGCTCGCCTGTATGCGCTACATGCACCAGTATGGGGAAGAACGCACCCGCCAGGCGATGGCCGAAATCGCGGTCGCGACCCGGAAGTGGGCCCAGCTCAACCCGAAGGCCCTGATGCGGGATCCCCTCACCTTCGAGGACTACCACAATTCCCGCTGGATCTCCTATCCGTTTCACCTCTATGACTGCTGTCTGGTTACCGACGCCGGCGGGGCGGTCGTCGTAACCACTGAGGAGGTTGCCCGGTCCTGTCGGAAGCGGCCGGTCTGGATTCTTGGGGCCGCCGAAGGCCACGACCACAACATGATTTCCGCCATGCCCGACCTGACGCGGACCATCGCTTACCGGACGGGTCCGGCGGCCCTTGAGCAGGCCGGCGTGACCCACGAGGACATTGACCTGGCGATGATTTACGACTCGTTCACCTACACGGTTCTGGTTACCCTCGAAAGCCTCGGCTTTTGTGGCCCGGGGGAGGGGCCGGACTTCGTGGCGAACCAGCGGACCGCCCCGGGCGGGGACTTCCCGATGAATACCAACGGCGGCGGCCTCTCCTACACCCACTCGGGCATGTACGGCGTCTTTCTCATCCTTGAGGCCGTCCGCCAGCTCCGGGGCGAGTGCGGGGAGCGCCAGGTTATGCACAAGAAGGACAGTTCTCAGCCTGCGAAAATCGCCCTGGTCCACGGGACAGGCGGGAGCCTGTCGTCGTGCGGAACCGCAATCCTTGCCCGTGACTGAAAACCTGGCCGACAAGGAGGTAAAAGACTGCGATGACCCAGGCTGAACAGCGACCCCTTCCGGTTCCCCAGCCGGAGTCTGACTTCTACTGGGAAAAGTGCCGGGAGCACGAGCTCTGGCTTCGCCGGTGCAACGACTGTCAGAGGGCCTATTTTTACCCGAGGGATATCTGCCCCCACTGCTTTTCGCGAAACGTGACCTGGGTGAAGGCCAGCGGCCGGGGGACCCTTTTCACCTACGCCATCGTTCACCGGCCCCCGACCCCGGCCTTCCGGGACAGGGTGCCGTACGTCGTCGCCATTGTTGAGCTCGAGGAGGGCCCGAAGATGCCGACGAATCTGGTCGGCATCGAGCCGGACCCGGCGAAGATCAGGGTCGGGATGCCGGTTGTCGTCGACTTCGAGGACGTGTCCCCCACGATATCCTTGCCGGTGTTCCGGCCGGCAAACTCCGCCTAAAGGCCCATCCACCGCCAGGGGGTACCGGCAGACCGGTGGCTTTGCCGGCACCCCCTCGGTTATCTATAACTCCTGTTGCCGCCGGGGCTGAGCCCGCGAAACTCCCGGGTTATTCCCCGGTATCGGGCGGAGGCCGTATAATGTAAATTGAGACCCCGCTTATGCCGACCGGTGCGTCGACATCCCCAGCCCTGAAGCCCATTATTGACCGGATTGAGGCCGACCGGGCCTTCGACCGCCTTGCCAGGTGGATTGTCGGGCCGGACCGCTCCGGCCTGCTCGAGGTCGAACTTACCCGGCCGGCCCGGGCCGCCGTCATCGGCCGCATTTTGAGCCGGGCACCCGGGTCGGTCGTTTTTCTGACCGCCAGCCCGGAGAGGGCCAAGCAGTTCGCCGAGCAGGTGTGCCTCTGGACTGAGCCCGGCCTGGAAGTGGCCGTCTTCCCCGAGCCAGAGGCCCTGCCCTACCAGCGGGTTGAGGCTGAACCCTTCGGCCGTCAGGCCCGCCTCGGCCTTCTCCATCGGCTCGCCGGCCTGGGGCCCCCCCCGCCTCTGCTGGTCGTTTCGGCCCCGGCCCTCCTGGCGGGTTATCCGGAACCGGGTCGACTCCGGGAGGTCGCCGTCCGGCTGGAGGTTGGGGCCCGCCTTGCCCCGGAGGCCCTGGCCCGGAAACTGGTCGCCCTCGGCTACGAGCCGGCGACTGTAGTCACCACCCCGGGAACCTTTGCCCGGCGGGGCGGAATCGTGGATTTTTACCCGCCGACCGAGCCCTGGCCGGTCCGGGTTGAGTTTTTCGGGGATGAGGTCGACAGCCTGCGCCATTTTAACCCCGGGGACCAGCGGTCAGTTGCCCTGATTCGGACCGCAACCGCCGGCGTGGCCCGGGAGCTGATCATTGACCCGGAAGGGCTTGAGCGGCTCCATCAGGTAAGGGTCCAGGGCCTGCGGGACGAAGCCCGGCTCCGGCTCGCCGACGAGGTGCGCCGGCTGGAAGCCGGTGAGTGGTTCGGTGGGGCCGAGTTATACGGCCCGTTCTTCAGGCGGGCATCGCTGTTTGATTACCTGCCGGCCGGAACGACCCTGATAATCGAGGAGCCGGCTGAATTGAGGGCGTTCTGCGAGGAGCTTCACCGGCAGGCCGAGGACCTCCGGGCAGCCCAGGTGCGCCGGGGTGAGCTTTCCCCCGAATTTCCGCGCCCGTACTTTCTGCCGGAAGATACCATCAGACGATGGTCGGCTTTCAGGCCCCGGGTCGAGCTGGCCGATTGGTCGTCCCGGCCCGGTAGCCTCAATTTCGGGTGGGTGGAGGCAACCGGGTTTGGGGGCCAGGTTGAGCGGGCCCTGGCCGCGGCCGCCGACCTGGCCCGCCGGGGCGACACGGTCGTTATTGCGAGCCTGCAGACCGAGCGACTTGCCGAGCTTCTGCCAGCGGCTGATTCCCAGCGGATTCACCTGGTGAACGCGCCGGTTGCCGGCGGCTGGGTCATGCCCGGCCGGGATGGTGAGGGGACCGTCCATTTCTATACGGACGCCGAGCTCTTTGGCTTCGTTCGGGCCCGCCGGGGTGAGCGGCGGCGGCTTGCCCGGGTTGAACAGCTCCTGGCCGACCTGATGGTTGGTGATTACCTGGTCCACGAAGAGTTTGGCATCGGCCGCTTCCGGGGCCTGGTGCGGGGGGCTGAGCGGGGCGCCGAGCGGGATTATCTCCTCATCGAGTACGCCGACGGCGACCGGCTCTACGTGCCAGCCGAGCAGGTGGACCGTATAAGCCGCTACTACGGGACCGGGGACCGGCCCCCGAGCCTGACCCGGCTCGGGTCAGGCGAGTGGACCCGGGCCAAGGCCCGGGCCCGGCAGGCCGCCCTGAACATTGCCTGGGAGCTTCTCGAAACTCAGGCGGTCCGCCAGATTATCACCCGCCCGCCGTATTCACCGGACACCCAGTGGCAGCTTGAGCTTGAGGCCGGATTTCCTTACGCCGAAACTCCCGACCAGCTCGAGGCCATCCGGGCCGTAAAGGCCGACCTGGAGGCTGCCCAGCCGATGGACCGGCTCATCTGCGGCGACGTTGGCTACGGGAAGACCGAGGTCGCCCTGCGGGCCGCTTTCAAGGTCGTCCAGGACGGCCGGCAGGTGGCCGTTCTGGTCCCGACGACGGTCCTGGCTGAACAGCACTATCAGACGTTTCGGGCCCGGCTCGCCGCCTTTCCGGTTCGGGTCGAGGTTCTGAGTCGACTCCGGCCCGAGCGGGCGCAGGCCGAGGTCATCCGGGGCCTGCGGGCGGGGACGGTGGATATCGTCATCGGGACCCACCGGCTCCTTCAGCCTGATGTGGTCTTTAAAAACCTGGGCCTGCTCGTCATCGATGAGGAGCACCGGTTTGGGGTGCTCCACAAGGAGCGGTTCAAGATGCTGCGGCGGGAGGTGGACGTTCTGACCCTCTCGGCGACGCCGATTCCCCGAACCCTTTACCTGGCCCTGACCGGCTTGCGAAACCTGAGCATGATGGAGACCCCGCCTGAGGAGCGGCTGCCGGTCAAGACCTTTGTCGGCGAATATGACGAACTGCTCGTCCGGCAGGCGATTC
>JAUQQI010000111.1:9000-9994 GCA_030549955.1 Chloroflexota bacterium | reverse complement strand
CTGGTCAACGGCCGCCTCAATCGGGTCAGTCGTCCCCGGCCCGGCCAGCTTATCCTGGTAGCTAACCTCCCGACGCCGGCGCCGCAAGACGTCAACGGCCAGGTGGTGGGCAACGCTGAGCAGCCAGGCCCGAAACGTCCCCCGTCCCCGGTCATAAACCTCGGGGCGGTACCAGACGCGTAAGAAAACTTCCTGGACAAGGTCCTCGGCCTGACCGTCGTCCCGGACAATCCGGCGGGCGAGGCCATAAACCAGGGGTGCATACCGGTCGTAGAGGGACGCGAGGGCGGCCGGGTCGCGGGCGGCGATCCGGCGTAGCAAGTCTTCGTCGGTGAGCCCCACGTCTGCCACCGGCTCAGGTCGGGGGTTGCCCCACCTAATTATACGGCCCGACCCCGACGCCAGAACCGGAAAGCCGTGCGCTCAGGCCGCGAATCGTTCGCCGGCCAGCTCAGGTTATATAATTGGGACAGGGCACCGACCCGGTAAAACTCGCTTAAGGGAGGCGAGCAGTAGCCACATGTGCGGGATCATGGGCTATATAGGCAAGCGGTCGGGCGGGCCGGTCGCATTAGAGGGCTTGAAGCGGCTTGAATACAGAGGATACGATAGTTGCGGCCTTGCGGTGCTGGAGACAAGCGGGCGGGTCGCCATTACCAAGAAGGCCGGCAAGCTTGAGCGGCTCCTCAGCCAGCTCAACGGCGAGATCCCAACCGGTCCGGTGGCCATCGGCCATACCCGCTGGGCCACCCACGGCAGGCCCTCGGACGCCAATGCTCACCCCCACACCGACTGCTCCGGGAACGTCGTTGTCATTCACAACGGCATTATCGAAAACTACCTCGAACTCAAGCACCGGCTTCAGGCCGAAGGCCACGTCGCGCATCTCGCGCGACACCTGCGGGCCATAGAGCTGCCCGACGATGGCCCGCAGGTCGCCGCTGCCAGCGCTAGCAAAGGCCGTCTGCCCGTCGTGGCGCAGCGTGAAGGCCAC
>JAUQQI010000111.1:0-8990 GCA_030549955.1 Chloroflexota bacterium | reverse complement strand
CCGAGGTCTGTGCCCACCTGATCGAAGCCAAGCTTCAGCAGGGGGCCGACCTGGTCACTGCCGTCCGACTGGCCCTCCGGGAGCTCCGGGGGGCCCAGGCATTTCTGGTCATCTCCCGACAGCAGCCCGACGTTCTGGTCGGGGCCCGCCTGGGCCACGCCGGGGGACTCGTCGTCGGCTACGGGGTCGGGGAGATGTACATCGCCAGTGACCTCCCGGCAATCCTCCCATACACCCGGAAGGTCGCCTACCTGGAAAGCGGCGAGCTGGCCGTTCTCCGGGCCGATGGGGTCACCTACCTGGACCTGGAAGGCCGGCCCGTCGAGAAGGCCGTTCAGCTCAGCCCCTACGACCCGGTTTCAGTCGCCAAGGCCGGCTACAGCCACTTTATGCTTAAGGAGATCCATGAGCAGCCCGAGGTAATCCTCAACGTCTTGCGGGGCCGGGTCGACGTTGAGCGGGGGACCATTGCTTTCGAAGGCGTCCCATTTTCGGATGCCGAGCTGGCCTCGTTCCGAAGGGTTGTCCTGGTCGCCTGTGGGACATCCTGGCACGCGGCCCTGCTCGGTAAGCTCTATTTCGAGGCCCTGGCCGGCATCCCGGCCGAAGCCGAACTCGGCTCCGAGTTCCGGGCCCGGGACCTCGTTCTCGGTCCGGATACCCTGGTTGTCGCCATCACCCAGTCGGGTGAGACGGTGGATACCCTCGAGGCGATGAACCGGGCCCGGTCTTACGGGGTCAAACAGGTCGTCCTCTGCAACGTTATGGGGAGTCAGGCGACCCGGCTTGCCGACGGGGTTATCGACCTCCGGGCGGGCCCGGAGATGGCCGTGGCGAGCACCAAGACGTTTGTCTCGAGTGTCGTGAGCCTCTACCTGCTGGCCGCCCGCCTCGGTCAGGCCAGGGGTGTCCTCAACCCGGCGGCGATGGCCGGGCGGCTTGCGGCCGTCATGCGTCTGCCAGCCCTGGCGGGCGAAGTCCTCGGTCAGGAAGAGCAGGTCCGGGCCATCGGTCGGCGGTTCTTCGAGCTGGGAAATTTTCTCTACCTCGGGCGGTGGGTCAGTTACCCGGTCGCCCTTGAAGGGGCCCTGAAGCTCAAAGAGGTCTCGTACATCCACGCCGAAGGATACGCCGGGGGCGAGATGAAGCACGGCCCGATTGCCCTCATTGATTCGAAGATGCCGGTCGTGGTTCTGGCCCCAAAGGACCGGGTCTACGAAAAGATGCTGGGCAACGTCTCAGAGGTCAAGAGCCGGGACGGTGTGGTTATCGCCCTCGGGACGGAGGGGGATGAGCTTCTGCCGTCAAAGGCCGACTACTTCATCCCTGTGCCGGCAACCGATGAGCTGCTCAGCCCGGTCGTCACGGTCCTACCCCTTCAGCTCCTCGCCTACCACGTTGCGCTGCGCCGGGGCTGTGACATCGACCAGCCCCGGAACCTGGCCAAGACCGTTACTGTCGAGTGAAGGCCTGGCAGTTTCTTGCGGCCCTGCCCGACGAGGTTCGCCGACGACTACCGGCCGAGCTCGCCGGTTTCACCGTTCGCCACCGGGCGAGCCTGGTGCAGTTCCATTACGGCGACCCCCGGGTCCACTTTGAGGTCTGGCTCCAGGGCGGCGCCGGCCGGATCGAGCTCGGGCTGCACTTCGAGCACCCGGACCCCGAAGTTAACCGCCGCTGGCTGGCCAAATTCGACGCCCGGTTTTTTGACATTTGCGCCCGGCTGGGCCCGTCCTTTGAGCCCGAGCTGTGGACCTCGACCTGGACCCGCCTCCACGAAACCTGGCCCCTGGAGCCCCTCTCGGACGAACTTGTTGGACGGGTCGCCGCCCGGATGGCGGAGATTATTGAGACCCTGGCCCCGACCATTTTGCGCCGGCCCTTGACAGCAGAAGAGTTATCTGTCAATACTTATGCGCCAGGCTCGGCGGCGCCCACGCTTCGGCGGTCGGCGTCGGAAAGGCCGGGCAAGGCGAACAACGGTATCACCCAGGAGGCTCATTAAACCATGACGGTCTATGTTGACAAGACGCTGACCTGCCGGGACTGTGGGGCGAGGTTCGTGTTTTCGGCCGGCGAGCAGTCCTTCTATGCCGCCAAGGGTCTGCAACACGAACCGCAGCGGTGCCCCACCTGCCGGGCGAATCGCCGGCGGGAGCGGACGGGCTATGAAGACCCGGCGCGGGAGGCCAGCCGCGGCGTGAGTACCCGGGTCATCTGCGCCAGCTGCGGGGTCGAAACCACCGTGCCCTTTGTCCCGCGAAACTCCCGCCCGGTCTACTGCAGCACCTGCTACTCCAAGGTCAAGAGCGGGCTGCTTTAGACGGCGCCCGGGCCAAACGGTGTTCGGCGGGGCGGCGTGACCTGAGGGGGGCGAACGTAAAAGGGTTCCAGCGTCATAGGGTCGTCGGTCTGCCCGGCTTGGAACCGGCGCCAGGCGACCTCAGCCAGGACAGCCGGCCGCCGCCGTCCCGCTGCCCCGAAAATAATTACCCATTCGGCCGGCGCGTAACGCCGCAACTCCTCGACCCGACCCCCCGGCAGCGACCCGGAGATGACCGCCGGCCCGGGCAAGAGCGCCGGTAGCTCCTCGAGGACCCCCACCCGTTCGGGTACAACCCGAATCGGAGCCCGGCCAAAGTCAAAGACCCCGAAAACAACCTCCCGCCCGGCCGGTTGAATGCAGCAGACCGGAAGGCCGAAGGCCGCAAACTGCCAGGCGTGGGCCTCCAGGGTAGGCACCCCGATGAGGGCCGCGCCCAGGCCGTAGGCCAGAGCCTTGGCCGTGCTCACCCCGACCCGGATGCCGTTGAAACTGCCGGGGCCGATGCTTACCCCGACCGCCCGAATCGCCCTGACGTCTACTTTCAGCTTACCAAGCAGCCCGTGCAGACCCGGTAGCAGTTCCACCGAATGATTCTGCCCGACGAGCCAGACCTCCTCGGCCAGCACGCCCCGGTCCCCGTAGGCGGCAAGCCCGATGTATTCGTCGGCGGTATCGATCGCGATCAGCACTGCTCGTCGAACCTTCGGAGGAGTTCGGCCGACCGGGGCCCGGTGGCCCGAAAGGTCAGCCGCCGGCCCTCGTCGTCGAGAAACTCAATTTCGATAACAGCGGCATCCCCGGGCATGAGGGCGGCCCCCCGCTCCGGCCATTCCACGAGGCAGACCCCGTCCCCGTAAAAGTAGTCAGTAAGCCCGAGGGTCCAGGCCTCGACTTCGCTTTCAACCCGGTAAAGGTCAATGTGGTAAACGGGCAGCCGGCCACCCGGGTATTCCTGGATGAGAACAAAGGTCGGGCTTGTTGCCGGCGCCGCCCCGAGGCCCTCGGCGATTCCCTGGGCCAGGGTCGTCTTGCCGGAGCCGAGGGGCCCCCGCAAGAGCAGCACATCCCCCGGCTCAAGAAGCCCGGCCAGACACCGGCCGAGGGCCACCGTGGTCAGAGGATCCGGCGAGACCCGGACGGTCTCATATTCGGCGGTGGTCCGGCCGTTCACGGGTCATCCCCGGCCAGGTGGTCCCAGCCGGCCCGTTCGAGTCGGAGCTCCGCCCCGCCTGGCCCCAGGACCCGGACCCGGCCGGCCGGGCCGTCAAGAATGCGTCCGATGACCGCTACGGGGACGGGCGACCGGGCCGCGACTCCGGTGATGACGGCTTCCGAGCCGGTAAAGACGAGCTCGTAATCCTCACCCCCTGTAAGAGCAAGGGTCAGGGCTTCAGGACCAAAGAGAAGGGCGGCGTCCGGGTGGACGGGAACCCGGCCGGCCTCGATTTCGGCGGCGACGCCGCTCTCCTCGCAGATGTGGCCAAGGTCGGCCACCAGGCCGTCGCTTACGTCGATGGCCGTTCGAACCCCGGCGCCGACCAGGATCGGGGCAACATCGAGCCGGGGATAGACCAGGGCCGGCGCCCGCGCCCCGGCCCCGGCGGGGTCCTCAAGCAGGAGCTTGAGGCCGGCAGCCGCCGCTCCGAGGGACCCGGTGACCGCTACCAGGTCCCCGGGCCTGGCCCCCGACCGCAGAAGCACCCGGGACCGCCAGTCGGTCCCCGCCGCCAGCTCGATTTCCCCCATCACCGCCACCGTCACCGTCAGGACCGGGGACCTGACGATGTCGCCACCGGCCAGGACGGTGCCGCTCTTTCGGGCCAGGTCCAGCATGCCCCCATAAAGGCGCTCGATATCTCCGGCCGGGGTTGCTGGCGGAAGGCCAAGGGTGATGAGGGCAAACCGCGGAGCGGCCCCGACCGCCGCCAGGTCACTCAGGTTCACGGCCAGGGCCTTCCAGCCCAGGTCAGCCCAGCCGGCAATGTCGAGCCGAAAGTGAACCCCGTCAACAAGGCTGTCGGTGGTCGACGCCACGACCCGGTCGCCGAATCGCCAGAGGGCGGCATCATCCCCGACTCCGACCAGGAGGTCGGGGCTCCCGGGCCCGCCCGACTCAATGAGCCGCCGGAGGCGTCCGATCAGGGCAAACTCGCCGGTCATCCTGAAATAGTACCAGACCTCTGCCCGGTTTGACAGTCGGACCCGGCCCGGTATATAGACAACTGGCCAGCCCGAACTTATGCCAGAGGAAGAGGAGAAATATGCCGGTTCTTCGCCGCCTCCTTAACAGCCTTGCTGTCGGGACCGTCGATATCGTCGACCTGACCTCGCCCCTCCACGAACGGACACCGGTCATAAAACTCCCGCCACCCTTTGCCAACACCCAGCCCTTTTCCCTGAAGGTCGTAAGCCGCTACGACGAGCGCGGTCCCGCCTGGTACTGGAACGATATTGCGATGGGCGAACACGTCGGGACCCACTTCGACGCCCCGATACACTGGATTACGGGGCGGGATGGCCTCGACGTGGCCGGAATCCCCCTTCGCCACCTGGTAGCACCAGCAATCGTCATCGACAAGAGCGCCGAGTGCGCCGGGAACCCCGATTTTCTCCTCGAAATTGAGCACATCGAAGAATGGCAGCGCCAGCACGGCCCTCTCCCCGAGGGCGGCTGGCTCCTCTACCGGACAGGCTGGGACAGCCGGTCCGACGACCCCGACCGGTTCCTCAACCTGGACGAGCAGGGCCGGTCCCACACCCCGGGCGTCTCGGTCGAATGTGCCCGGTGGCTAGCGGACAAGGCCCCGATCGTCGGCATCGGGGTGGAGACTGTCGGAACCGACGCCGGCCTCGCCGGCGGCTTCGACCCGCCTTTTCCCGTCCACTACTTCCTGCTCGGTGCTGGCAAATACGGCCTGACCCAGCTGACCAATCTGGCGAGGCTCCCCGCAACCGGGGCGGTTATTGTCGTCGCACCCCTGCCCATCGTCGGGGGTTCCGGCAGCCCGGCCCGGGTCTTTGCGCTGGTGGAGCGGGCCTGATGGCCGGTCAGCCCGTCGTCCAGGCCGTTGCCGAACTCCTGGCGGGCCTCGGAGTCCGCTGCTTTTTCGGCCTCGTCGGGAGCGGAAACTTCCACCTGACCAATGCCCTCGTCGCCGGCGGGGCCCGGTTTATTCCGGCCCGCCACGAGGGCGGGGCCATCACCATGGCCGACGCCTGGGCCCGGGTGACCGGCGAGGTCGGCGTCTGCACGGTCCACCAGGGCCCCGGCCTCACCAACACCCTGACCGGCCTGACGGAGGCGGCCAAGAGCCGGACGCCTCTGCTTGTCCTGGCAGCTGACACAGCCCGGGCCGCGGTTCACTCAAACTTCCGGATTGACCAGGCCCAGCTGGTGGCCTCGGTTGGGGCCGTCCCGGAGCGCCTCCACACCCCTGAGTCGGCCCTAGATGATGCCTGCCGGGCCTTCCGGCGGGCGCAGGTGGAGCGGCGGCCGGTCGTTCTCATGATGCCTCTGGATGTTCAGGCCGCCTCTTGTCCCCGGCGCATCGCCGTTTCCCGGCTCCCCGCCCTCGAGCCGGTGCGGCCTTCGGCCGGGGCGGTCGCGGCAACCGCCGACGCCCTGGTCCGGGCCAGGCGGCCCGTGGTCATCGCCGGGGCCCGGAAGGTCCTTGAAGCCCTGGCCGACCGGCTCGGGGCGCTGCTGGCGACTTCGGCCGTGGCGAACGGCCTCTTTGCCGGGAATCCCTGGTACCTGGGCATCGCCGGCGGCTTTGCGTCCCCGATTGCGGCCGAACTTATTTCCCGGGCCGACCTGGTCGCAGCCTTCGGCGCATCTTTGAACATGTGGGTGACCCGCCACGGCAAACTCATAAATCCGCAGGCAACGGTTATTCAGGTGAACCACGACGCCGAAGCCATCGGGACCCACCACCGGGTCGACATCGCCGTTGTTGGGGACGTTCTCGAGACCGCCCGGGAGCTGCTGGCCGAGCTTCAGCGGCGGGAGTGGTCCGGCCCGGGCTGGCGGACGCCCGAGCTGGAGACGGCCATCCGGAACGGGACCTGGCGAAATGTGCCGTACCATGATGCCGGCACGGCCGACCGGACGGGCCCCCGGCCCCTCCCCATCGCCCTGGACGAGACCCTGCCGCTCCAGCGGACCGTAGCGACCGATTCGGGCCACTTCATGGGCTATCCAGCCATGTACCTGCGGGTCCCCGACGCCCAGGGTTTCGTTTTCACCCAGGCCTTTCAGGCGGTCGGCCTCGGCCTGGCGACGGCCATCGGGGCGGCTGTCGCCCGCCCCGACCGGCTGACCGTCGCGGCCCTGGGGGACGGTGGGGCCCTGATGGGCCTTTCGGAGCTTGAAACGGTTGCCCGGCTCGGCCTCCGCATCCTCATCGTCGTTTACAATGACGCCGCCTACGGGGCCGAGGTCCACCACTTCGGGCCCCACGGCGCCCCGCTGGATACCGTCCGGTTTCCCGACGTCGATTTTGCCGCCCTGGCCCGGGCCGCCGGCCTCGCCGCAGTTACGGTCCGGCGCGTGGAGGACCTGGCAGCCGTCCGGGAGTGGGTCGCGGCCGGGATGCCCGGCCCGATGCTCGTCGACGCAAAAGTCGTACCCAGCGTCGTCGCCGGTTGGCGCGAAGAGGCGTTCCGGGGGCACTGACCGGCAGAAATGGCTATAATAAAATAAGTTTATGGCCGGTCAGGAGGTTGATAATGTCGCTTCTTACCCAGCGGGAAGCCCACATCGTCTGGGAGGGTACCCTGCCCCAGGGTGCCGGGCGGCTTCGGGTCGGCAGCGGGGCGTTTCCCGAGCTAACGGTTACATTCTCAGCCCGGACGGAGCGTCCCGACGGCAAAACCAGCCCCGAGGAGCTTATCGCGGCCGCCCACGCCACCTGCTATGCCATGGTCCTGGCCGCCCTGCTCGGCCAGCGCAACATCACCCCTGAGCGGATTGAGGTTTCGGCGGTCTGTTCGCTCGACCGGGTTAACGGCCTGAAGATTTCGGCCATGGACCTGGCTGCCCGAATCAAGGCGCCAGGCCTGACCCAGGCCGATGTCGACGCCCTGGTCGAGCAGGGAAATCAGGCCTGCCCGGTTTCCAACGCCCTGCGGGGGAACGTCGAAATCCGGGTCAAAGGCGAGCTACTAAGTTAGAGACCATCCGCCGTTTCCGGTGGGGAGGGAAGAGGTTTGTCCGGTTACAGGATACCCGACGAGACGTCAATGGGCGAAGTCGCCCTCCGGGTGGCCGACCTGGGGCGGTCGGTTACGTTCTATACCGGGCCCTTCGGCTTGAAGCTTCTTGAACGGCGCAATGGTGTGGCGGTCCTGGGGTCCGGCCAGCGGCCCCTGCTAAGGCTGGTCGAGAAGCCGGGTGTCCGGCCCAAGCCCCACTCGGCCACGGGCCTTTATCATTTCGCCGTCTTGTTGCCCGACCGGGCGGCCCTGGGCCGCCTCCTGTTGAATCTGCTCAGATACGGGGTCCCCATTGAGGGGGCGGCCGACCACCTGGTCAGCGAGGCCATCTACCTGCGGGACCCGGACAGCAACGGCATCGAGATTTATCGGGATAAGCCCCGGCAGGAGTGGCCCATGGCCGGCTCCGAGGTGCGGATGGCCAACGCCCCCCTCGACTTCGAAGGTATTGTGGCTGCCGCCGGAAACGACCCCTGGGACGGCATTGCCCCAGGCACCCGGGTGGGCCACGTTCACCTTCAGGTCTCGGACCTGGGAAAGGCCGAGCGGTTCTACTGCGAAATCCTCGGTTTCAACATCATGCAGCGGTGGCGGGGCGCCCTCTTTATCTCGGCCGGGGGCTATCACCACCACCTCGGCCTGAACGTCTGGGCGAGCCTGGGGGGACCCCCTCCGCCCGATGACAGTGCCGGCCTCGAGTATTTCGAGATAATTCTCCCATCAGCGGCTAGCCTTCGGGAGCTGGCAGCGACCCTGAGCCGGGAAGGGGTCGACTTTTCGGAGACCCGAACCGACGACGGTCGGCCAGCGGTCAAAACCCACGACTTTGACCGGATCGGTCTGCTCCTTTCGGCCAGGGACGCCGCTTAAAATCCGTGTGCCGGGAGTTTGGCCCCCTATGACGATGGTTGAAGAGCTTGCAACCTTTGTTGCCCGGGCATCCTACGACGACCTCTCGGCCGAGGCCCGCCGCCAGCTGAAAGCCCGGGTGCTGGACTCCCTGGCCTGTGCCCTGGGCGCGCTGGAAGGGGAGCCTGTCGGATACATTCGGGCCCAGCTCGACGACTTCGGGGGCAAGCCCCACTGCGCCCTCATCGGGGGCGGCCGGACCGCCCCCGACCGGGCCGCCTTCTACAACGGCGCCCTGGTCCGCTACCTGGACTACAACGACTCCTTCCTCGCCCCGGGCGAGACCTGCCACCCCAGCGACAACCTGGGGGCGGTCATGGCCGCCAGCGAGTATGCCGACCGCAGCGGCCGCGACCTGCTGACGGCCCTGGCCGTGGCCTACCAGGTCCAGTGCCGCCTGTCGGAGGTGGCGCCGGTGCGGCACAAGGGCTTCGACCATACCACCCAGGGCACCTACGCCGCCGGCGCCGGCGTGGCCAAGGCCCTGGGGCTGGACGCCGAGCGCACCGCCCACGCCATCGCCCTGGCGGCCACGCCCAAC
>JAUQQI010000191.1:3399-9997 GCA_030549955.1 Chloroflexota bacterium | reverse complement strand
TCGGCCGGCCGCAAGGTCGTGGATCGCCTGGTTTATCTCCGATAACGGGTAAAATCGGGGGACAATTTTGACCCGGCCCTCAGCGGCCAGGGTTATGACCTCCCGGAGGTCGGAGAAGTTGCCGGCCAGGCTCCCAACGATGCTGTATTCGCCGGCGACCAGGGCCACAGTTGGCACCTGAAGGATACCACCTAAACCAATCACAAAGTAGGTCCCGCCACTTCTAAGCATCCCGATCGCTTGCTCAGGAGTGCCCTTTTCGCCCACGAAGTCCAGGACGACGTCGGCGCCGCCGTCCGTCAGCCGACGCACTTGCTCGACAGCTCCCGGACCGCCTTGCACCAGGTCAGTAAACCCGAGTTAGGATGCCAGCTCGAGGGCCGCGCTCGAGACATCGACAATGACGATTCGGGCGGCACATAGGGCCCGCAGGATCTGGGCGCCAACGTGACCGAGACCCCCGAACCCGATGACCACGGCGGTCATCCCGGGCCGGAGTATGGCTGCAGCCCTCCGGGCCGCCCGGTAAGACGTCAGGCCGGCATCGGCATACGGTGCCGCGTCCTTCGGTTCAAGGCCGGCCGGAAGTTTGAGGACCGAGCGCTCCTTGACCCGCAAAAATTCGGCGAACCCTCCGTCTGTGTCGATGCCGGGAAACTTCAGGCTGACACAGTGCATATCCTCACCCCGCCGGCAGGCCGCGCAGACCCCGTCGGTTACGACAAGGTGGACGATGACCGGGTCACCGGGCTTCACGGTCCGAACCATCTCCCCGACAGCGTCGACCCAGCCGGCATTCTCGTGGCCAAGGGTGATCGGCAGGGGCGTATTTAGCTGGGCCCGCAGGGAGCCCTCGATAATGTGCAGGTCCGACCGGCACAGGCCGGCCCCGCCGATGCGGACGATGACGTCATCGGGTTCTTCGATTTTCGGCTCGGGCACCTCCTCCAGCCGGAGGACCTCGGTTCGGCTCAGGGTCTCGTCATACTCGTGAAGGCGGGCCGCTCGCATCTTTCACCTCCTGCCACCTCTTCAAAGCTAATCGAAAATAGCGGTCCGGCCGACCCGGCGTCAAGCCAGCCCGGCGGCCGGTGCTTGACCGCCGTTTATCGGCGCGGCTATAATCCAAGTGAGGAATGTCCCCTCACGCCCGACAAGGAGGTTAAGTGACCGAGATAATCGTCAGCGAACACGAAAGTTTTGACCAGGCCCTCAAGCGTTTTACGAAGAAGGTCCAGCAGGAAGGCATCCTGGCTGAAGCGCGCCGGCGCGCCCATTACGAACCACCCAGCGTAAAGCGAAAGAAAAAGGCCGCGGTGAAGCGGCGCAAAAGCCTGCGAAATAGCGGCTAACTTCAGCGCCGGGGGCAGCCCCCATGAGCGAAGGCGGCCAGAAGCTTAAGGAGCGCATCCAGGCCGACCTGCTCGAAGCGACCAGACGCCAGGATGTTGTAACCCGCGAAACCCTCCGTATGCTCCGCTCGGCCATCCGGTACGCCGAGGTGGAGCGGGGTCATCAGCTCGACGAAGCCGAAATTTACGAGGTTATTGCCCGTCAGATCCGCCAGCGGCGGGAGAGCATCGCCGAATTCGAGAAAGGCGGCCGGGAAGACCTGGTCGCGAAGGAGCGGTCAGAACTCGAGGTCCTTGAGCGATACCTGCCGGCTCAGCTAACCCGGGAAGAGATTGTCGAACTTGCCCGGCAGGTCATCGAAGAAGTCGGCGCCAGCGGGCCCCGCGACATCGGCAAGGTCATGGGCCGGCTGATGCCGAGGGTCAGGGGTCGGGCCGACGGCCGGCTCGTAAACGCGGTGGTCCAGGAGCTGCTGGCCGGGGAATCTCATTGAACCGCATGCATCTGCTGGCCCGGGCCCTCCTCTTCTGGGCCGTCCTCTCGGTAAGTCTGCTCCTTACCCTGGGCATCCAGTTTCTTCCGGCCCAATTTCAGCTCAGGGAAGGAGAGGTCGCCCGCCAGACTATCAAGTCGCCTCGCCGGGTCCAGTTCGTAAGTCAGGTTCTTACAAACCAGGCCCGGGACGAGGCCGCCGCCCGGGTTGCTGACATATATGCTTACGACCCGGCCCTGGCAACCCAGCAGGTCCAGAAGCTCCGCAACCTGGGCGACCAGATTACGACCATCCGCCAGTCGACGAACCTGACCGATGCGGAGAAACAGGCCCAGCTCAGCCGGCTGCCCGATACCGGGCTTTCCTCCGAAGGGGTCACGGCCGTCCTCCGACTCTCCGAAGCCGAGTGGAACCAGGTCAGGAATGAGACGGTCCGGCTGGTCTCCGAGGCGATGCGAAGCCGGATAACCTCCGAGCAAGTCGGTGCCGTCCGGGAACAGCTGCCAATGCAGTTAAGCCCCGGCCTGAGCCCCCTTCAGGCCCGGGTAGTCCTCGAGCTCGCCCGGGCTTACATTATTCCGAATCTGACCATCGACCCGGCTCAGACGGAGGCCGCCCGCGAGGCGGCCCGCCGCCGGGTCGAGCCGGTGGTCATAACCGTCGAAGCTGGGGAAGTCATCCTCCGGGATGGGGAGGTTGCAACCCCGCTTGCCCTCGAAAAGCTTGCCGCCACCGGCCTGTCAAGCGGTAGCATCGACCTTTACCAGCTTGGTTCGGTCGGGCTGATTGCGGCGAGTCTCTCGGCGGCCCTGAGCCTTTACCTGGCCGTTTTCGAGCCGAGGACGGTCCTCTCGGTCCGGCGATTCGGCCTGCTCGTTATTCTTCTCGTCGGCGCTATCCTGGCCGCCCGGCTGACCATTCCCGGCCGGCCGTACTATGAGCTGGCCTTCCCGGCCGCCGCCGTCCCGATGCTAGCCGGGGCCCTCCTCGGACCCGGCGTCGGGCTTGGAAGCCTCTTCGCCCTGACCGGCCTGCTGACCGTAGTGGGGTCGGGCACCCCGCAGTTCGCCGTCTACTGTCTGGTAACCGGGATGATGGGGCTTCTGGCGGCCCAGTCCACATCCCGAACCCAGCACTTCTTCCTGGCGGGTCTGGGGGTCGCTGTTGCCGGGCTGGCCGCAACCCTGGGGTTCAGGCTCATCGCCCGGGACCTCGAACCGATGAGCCTGGGCATCCTGGCCTTTCTCTGCACCGTGAACGGGCTTTTGTCGGCGGCCCTGACCGTGGGGTCGCTGGCGGTCCTCGGCCACATCTTCGGGATCACGACCGGCTCCCACCTGCTTGAGCTGGCTGACCCGAACCAGCCGCTCCTGCGGCGGCTTCTGGCCGAGGCACCGGGGACGTATTACCATTCCCTCATCGTCGGGAACCTGGCCGAGCGGGCGGCCGAAGCCGTTAATGCCGATAAACTGCTCGTCCGGGTCGGGGCCTATTATCACGACGTCGGGAAGCTGGTCCGCCCGGGGTTTTACACCGAAAACCAGGTGCCAGGTGAAAACATCCACGACCGGCTTGACCCGAGGGTCAGCGTCGAGCTCATCCGGGCCCACGTAACCGACGGCCTCGAGCTTGCCCGCCGCCACCGCCTTCCGGGCCGGGTCCGGGACCTTATTGCCGAACACCATGGCACGACCCTGGTCCAGTACTTTTACCACCGGGCGAAGGAGCTAGGACTGAACGTCTCCCCGGAGGAGTTTCGCTACCCCGGCCCGAAGCCCAGGTCAAAAGAGGCCGCGATTTTGATGCTCGCCGACACGGTGGAAGCAACCGCCCGCAGTGCCCGGTCCCACACCCCCGAGGAGCTCGACGCGATTGTGGACCGGATGGTGGCCCTGCGCATTGCCGAAGGCCAGCTTGACGAGTGCGACCTCACCCTCGGGGATATCGAGCGGATCAAGCAGGCCCTTAAAGAAGGCCTGCGGGGCATCTACCATCCCAGGACCGAGTATCCGGCCCTGAAGACGCCCAGGCAGCAGGAGCTACCCGAAACCCACGACACCGAACGACCCTGATGCGACCCGGCACCCGTGCAACGAAATCGGCTCCTCCACGTCGCCGCAGCTGTCCTGCTTTCACTGGCGGTAAGTAGCGCGCCGGTCAGGGACCCGGGGCTGAGGGGAGGAACGGGGCACCGGACGGTTCTCATTCCGCCGGAAGAAGACGGCCAGGCGCGTGCCCCGACGCCGGCCGAACCGGCGCCGGGCCCGCCGCTCGTGGTCCCCGCCAGCCACAGCCCGGCCGACGGAAATCCGGGGCAACCGGTCGGCCGGCCGACGCCCATCGTGCGTGTCCCCGTCCTGATGTACCACTACATCCGGGTTAACCCGAACCCGGTCGACCGGATTGGGGCGGGCCTCTCAGTGACGCCGGACCTTTTCGCCCAGCAGATGACTTACCTGACCCAGGCCGGATATACCCCGGTCAGTCTGGACGACGTCTACGCGGCCTGGACCGGGGCGCGGCCCCTCCCCCCAAAGCCGGTCGTCCTTACCTTCGACGACGGCTACCGGGACTTTTTCACGGCCGCTTACCCGGTCCTGAAGGCCCGGGGCTTTAAAGCGACCGTCTACGTCGTCACTGACTTCCTCGAGCGGCCAGCCTACCTGACCTGGGATATGCTTTCGGTCCTGGCCTCCGAGGGACTCGTAACCATCGGCTCCCACACCCTAACCCATGTCGACCTGAGCACCGCCCCACCGGACCGGGCCCGGCGCGAAATCTTCGAGAGCAAGCACCGGCTCGAGGAGCGGCTTGGGGTTGGTGTCAACGACTTTTCATACCCGTCGGGCCGGTACAATCCGGCGGTCGTCAGCCTCGTCGAGGCCGCCGGCTACCGGACCGCCGTCACAACCCGCCCCGGAAATACCCTGCGGCTTGAGGAACGGCTCACCCTGCCACGGGTCCGGGTTGACGGCCGGGAGGGTCTCGCCGAGTTTATAAGCAAGCTCAGGTAACCGCCAGGGGGTCAGGCGTCGAGGAGAATGGTTACTGGGCCGTCGTTAAAGATTTCGACGAGCATGTGGGCACCGAAACGGCCGGTCTGGACCCTGAGGCCGAGCTCCCGCAAGGCGTCGGCAAAAACGCCGACGAGCGGCTCAGCCTGCTCGGGTGGGGCCGCATTTATAAACGACGGCCGCCGGCCCCGGCTCGTGTCGGCGAGCAGGGTGAACTGACTTACAACCAGGACCTCGCCCCCGGTATCAAGGACCGACCGATTCATCCGGCCGGCCTCATCGGGGAAAATTCGCAAGTAGGCGACCTTGTCGGCGAGCCGGCGGGCGTCGCTATCGGAATCGTCCCGCCCGACCCCGACCAGCACAACAAGGCCGGGCCCGATCTCGGCGATGACCTCGCCGTCGACCCGGACAGCGCCCCGGTTGACCCGCTGGACGACTGCGCGCAACTAGGTTGTGGGCTTATCGGAGGATTTCGGTTCGGCGGCGGTGCCGGCACCCTCGGCGCCGGTCTCAGCCTTCCTCTCGGACCTGCCGTTCCCGGAGGCGGCCGAACTGCCCCGGCCGTAGTCAGTGCTGTAGAAGCCCCGGCCCTTAAACATGACGCTCACCGGGAAGAAGACCCGGTGGACAGCCCCCTGGCAATGGGGGCACTGGGCAATCGGGTCGTCGGTAATGCGCTGAAACCGCTCAAAACGGAAGCCGCAACTCTCGCACAGGTACTCGTACGTCGGCATGGCCACCTACCTTGGGAAACTCCGGCCTGCGCCGGACAGGCATTCACCATAAATTATAACGCATTGACCCCCGGGTTCTGGGCTAACCCGTTTGCGAATCGGCGGGCAGGTGTGCTAATAATTTAACCTGGTATACCCATGGACCTCCAGGAGCTGGCGGACGAAGCCTCCGAACACCTCGGCTTCCCCGTAACCGCGGCCGACGTCCGCCGGTTGTGCGCTGCCCTTGCCGCCGACCCCGATTTCTGGTCCTTCGCCCCCAGAGCCCGAATGCCCCTGCGGGCCGTCGGCTCGGTGGTCGCCCGGCTCGAAGCCGCCGGCATCGTCAGCCTCGAAAACGCCGAGGTGCGGCTCACGGCCGTGGGCCAGGCCGCTTGTGACGAAGCGGGGATAATTCCCCTGCCCGCCCCGGAGTGCGGAACCTGCCGGGGAACCGGCATCAACCCCGGGCAATTTTTGCCGGACCGGGCCACCCGCTTCTACGAGATTGCCGCTGGCCGGCCCATACCCGTGGCCGAGTATGACCAGGTTCACCTTCTGCCCGAGGATGTCTGGCGCCGGGTTGCTTTCATGGCAGGCCGGGGCGACCTGGCCGGTCTTGACCTTCTTGTCCTGGGCGACGACGACCTCCTCTCGGTGGCGGCCGCCCTCACGGGCCTCCCCCGCCGGGTGGTCGTCCTGGAACTCGACCGGCGGCTGGTGGACTTTATTAACATCGTCGCCCGGGAAGAAGGGCTTGCTTTGGCTGCCCACGAGGCCGACCTGCGGGACCCGCTTGCCCCGGAGCTGGCGGGCCGGTTCGATACCTTCCACACCGACCCGCCCGAGGCCCTTTCGGGCCTGTTGCTCTTTATCGGCCGGGGTATCGCCGGCCTGAAGGGACCGGGGGCGGCCGGCTACTTCGGTGTCACCCACCTGGAGGGCTCGATAGCCAAATGGTACCGGCTCGAGCGGGCCCTCCTGGAGGAATACCGGGTTGCGATTACGGATATCCGTCCGGC
>JAUQQI010000191.1:0-3389 GCA_030549955.1 Chloroflexota bacterium | reverse complement strand
TCAGCCGGTATCAGACGTGGGACTATCTCCTTGCAGACCTTCACAAGCCGCCCTTTGACCGGCTGGCACGGCCGCAGAATTCCTGGTATAATTCAAGTTTTGTGCGAATAGAACAAATCTCAGAGCGATTCGGCCCGGGGGTGGAGACCACGGAGATCTATTTTGACACCGAGGGGCTGGTAGATACCTGACGCCGGGGCAGACCTGATGTGGATTTTGCCGGGGTACTACTGGTTGACATGTGGGGCGGCCGAAGGGACGACCGCCCTAAACGCGTTTGATAACGCCCTCCTCGCGGCGGGAATTGGTGACCTGAACCTGGTCAAGGTCAGCAGCGTTCTGCCGAGGGGTGCCCGGCCCCTGAACGGCCTACCCGAGGTGCCGCCGGGGACGCTAATGCCGACGGTCTACACTGCCGCTATCTCCGACCGACCGGGCGAGGTTATTTCGGCCTGCGTTGGCATCGGCTTTGGCCGGGACGCCCACGGGATGATCTTCGAGCATTCCGGTCCGGGCGACCCGGCCGAGGTTGAGGAGGCGGTCCGGCAGATGCTCGCGGAGGCATTTGCCCGGCGGGGAATTGAACTTGAGCGGGTTGAGGTCTGCATCTCCAGCCATCGGGTCGAGCGGCTGGGATGCGCCCTGGCTGCAGTAATCTTATGGGGAGGTGACAGATGAGGAGCGTCGGCTCGCACCTGATCTTCGAGCTGTGGGGCTGTGACGACAGCATCAACTCCCCCGAAATCGTCCAGCAGACCCTGCGGGAATTGACCGAGGTGGCGAAGGCGCGGCTGCTGGGCCTTCATCTGCACCCCTTCTCGCCGCAGGGCGTGACCGGGGTTGCGGTCATTTCTGAGTCCCATATCCTCATCCATACCTGGCCCGAAATCGGCTACGCGGCCGTCGACCTGTTCACCTGCGGCGAGCCTGTCGACCCCGATGCGGTCGTGCCGGTCCTGAAGCAGCGGTTCAACCCGACCCACGTCCAGGTCCTCCAGCTTTTCCGGGGCATCGCCGGTGACTGACGGAACCGGGTGGTTCGGAGAACCACCGCTTCGGGGCTTCCAGCAGCGGTTCCAGATCCGCGGCCGGGTACGGGCCGTCCCGTCGGCTTACCAGCGGATTGAGGTTATCGAAACCGAACTCCTGGGCCGAGCGCTGGTTCTGGACGGAGCGGTCCAGACTACCGAACGGGACGAGTTTATCTACCATGAAATGGTCGCCCTGGTGCCCCTCATGGCCCACCCGAATCCCGCCCGGGTCCTGGTCGTTGGCGGGGGTGACGGCGGGACCCTGCGGCGGGTCTTATCCGACCCGCGCGTCCGGTCAGCAACCCTGGCGGAGATCGACCCGGCCGTGGTCGAGGCGTGCCGCCGCTATTTGCCAGCAATTGCCGGCGCGGCCTTCGATGACCCCCGGGCCCGGCTCGTCGTTGCCGACGGAGCCCGTTTTCTCGCCGAAACCGCCGAAACATACGACGTCATCATCGTCGATTCGACCGACCCGGTCGGGCCTGCCGCGGCCCTCTTCACGGTCGAATTCTTTCGAGCCGCCCGGTCCCGCCTCAACTCGCCCGGCATCTTTGTCACCCAGAGCGGCTCACCTATCTTGATGACCGGCGAGTTCGTCGGGGCCTACAACCGGCTGGCGGCGGTGTTTCGCCTTGTCCGTCCCTACTTTGCGCCGATCCCGGCCTATCCCGGGGTCTGGTGGAGCTTCCTGGCCGCTTCGGACGACCTCGACCCGGCCGTTCCGGTCGCGACCCCGGCCGGTGCAACCGGCTATTATACGGCCGAGGTCCACCGGGCGGCCTTTGCCCTGCCCCCATTTCTCAAGGCCGCTTTGAACGGAGGCTACCTCGATGCCCTTGCCGGTTACGCCGCCGTTCCTGGGTAGTCGTCAGCTCGAAAGCCCCCGTCTGGTCCTGCTCGGGGTGCCCCTCGACCGGACCCAGTATTACCGGCCGGGTACCGGCCTTGCACCGGGCCGGATCCGGCTCGTTTCCGACAGCCTCGAAACCTACAGCCCCGACCTTCACCGGGACCTTTCGGAGGTGGCCTTTACGGACGCCGGGGACGTCGAGGTTGGGGGTCTTCGGCCGGAGGCCGCTGTTGAACAGATTACCCGGGAGGCGACCCTATTCATTCAGGCCGGTGCCATTCCGATTCTGGTCGGGGGTGAACACACCCTGACCCTCGGCGGGGTCCGGGCCGCCCACGGCCAGTACCCCGACCTGGTTGTCCTCCAGCTCGATGCCCACCTCGACCTGGCCACCAACGACCGGGGAATGACCCTGACCCACGGTACGGTCTTCCGGCGGATCGCTGACGAAATCGGGCCCGACCGGTTGGTCCAGCTCGGCATCCGGTCCGGCACCCGGGAAGAGTTCCTGGCCGCCGGACGGTCCCGTTACTGGTCGGCCGAGGTGAGGCTGCCGACGCCCCTGCGGCGCGAGCTGGCGAACGTCCCAATTTATCTTTCGATTGATATCGACGTCCTTGACCCGGCGGTCGCGCCGGGGACCGGGTCGCCGGAACCCCCGGGGATCGGCTTTCGGGAGCTTGTCGATTTTATCTACAGCCTGCGGAACTTCCGGATCGTTGCGGCCGACCTGGTGGAAGTCTCACCGCCTCATGATAAAAGCGACCTGACTGCGATTGTTGCCGCGAAGGTCCTTCGGGAACTGATTCTGCTTCTCGGTTAAAAAGCGGGCGGCGCCGGTTCTGCGCCGCCCGCGCGCTTTCTAACCGGAGTACTTTAAGCCGCCTGAAGC
Source organism: Chloroflexota bacterium (assembly GCA_030549955.1). Lineage (GTDB taxonomy): Bacteria > Chloroflexota > Dehalococcoidia > JAUQQI01 > JAUQQI01 > JAUQQI01. The sequence goes on along the minus strand of JAUQQI010000191.1, from coordinate 616 downwards.
TTTGCCAGGAACTGCCTCAGCTGCTCACCCTCGAGGATGCGACCACACTGGAGACAGGCGTAAACGAACTCGTCTCCAAGACCGTCTTCACGGATCAGGTCGCCGCGACAGCGGGGGCAGCTCTTAAGCAGGATCCGCTTGGGCCCTGATGCCGCCGAAGTGCCGCGAACCATAATCACCCGTTCACCTCCCTTCAGTTTTGACGGTTGCCGGCCGCCGCGCGCTGCCTGGCGACCTCGACCAGCCGGCGGGCGATGTCTTCAACGCCCAGCTGGCGACAGTCAAGGTAAACCGAGTAGATGGCCCGGTCAAGGAGCCGCTTCTGGAGGGGAGATAGCTGCTCACCCTCCATCCGGCGGCTCAGGAAATTTGCCAGCCGGTAGAGCGCAAACCGTTGCAGGGGCGTTAGCTCCCGCCCCTGGGCCCGGGCAAACTCTTCGACCTGGGCCTCACCGGGCATCTGGCCGGCGACGGTCGGGAAATCGGATTCGTAGGTTGTCTCGGTAACCATCGGCCTTACCCCACTTTCAGCCAGCCATCCCGCCCCGCAGACCCGGCTCGAACCAGCTTCCGCACGGCAGGCGCTCGCCGGTTGCCTCCAGCAGGGCCTGTCGGG
>JAUQQI010000089.1:1621-10016 GCA_030549955.1 Chloroflexota bacterium | reverse complement strand
ACCAGGCGGGCGGGCCGGGACGGCATACTCGCCGGGAACTGCAGGGGGATAAGGTCATGAATGGTCAGGACCGACGGACCCCCCCGGACCCAGGGCCGGAAGTAATGGGTGTAGTGGGTCACGTCAGGCCGCAGCCGGCGCTCGAGGCCGGCTAGGACGACCGGAGCCGCCGGGTGAAAAACGGGCGGCCCCGCGACAACTTTTACCCGGGCGGCAAGCTCGCCGAGGTCAAGCCGGGTATTCCGGGCTGCCGGGTCAATTACGAGCCGAATTTCCAGGTCCGACCCGGCCACACCGGCCAGGGCCCGGACCAGCTCATAGACATAGCGGCCAACGCCGGGAAAATGGTCCTGAATATAGCGGCCGTCGACGAGCAGACGCACCGGCCGGACGTGGTCAGCGCAGGGGCCAGAGGCAGGGCTCCCAGAAGGACCGGTTCGCCGCCTGGAGGTCGGGGCAGCTCGGCAGGACCAAGCCAAGCAGGGCGTAAAGGATAAGATAGACCAGGGCGGCAGCCACCAGGCCGAGAACAACCAGTCCCAGCAGCCCGCCGCCGGTCAGGTACGGGTGGTTATAAAGCCGGTCGTCGACCCGGTTGGGCGGTTCGGGGAAATAGACCGGCCGGCTACCCGTCGAATAGCCGGCCGGCGGGAGAATTTCCCCGCGGCGGTCCTTAGCCGTTGACCGCGACCGGAGCTGGCCAGTCCGGGTCCGTTCCAGGGTCATTTCAGTCGTCCCGGTTTTGAGGTCTCCGTAAATAATACCATGACCGAAAAAGAGTGGCCCCAGGGGCGTAATCCCCTGGGGCCGCCCTGATATCCTGTTCCGGGTCAGCGAACCGACAGCTGTCCCCGAACCGCCCCGTCCGGATAGGGCCGGGTGTGGACATTTACGTAGTAGTTGCCGGGATTGGTTGCGATGTCTGTAAGCAGTTCGGGGCTGATCCCGTCCACGCACCCGACGGACCTGCCCGTCGTGGGGGCCGGCAGGGGCACCACCACGGGCCCGGCCACGTCCGGTCCGCCCCGATGGATGTGGCTGGCAATCGGCGGGTCAATGCCCTGCACCGTCAGGTCAAAGCAGACTCGGCCCTGGTCGGGGTTAATGCTCAGGACCGCCGACCCGGACCCCCGCGGGTCACCCGGTCCCGGCCGCTGGGCCGCGCCCGTCAGGCTGGCCATAAGGGTTACGCCGCCGGCCCAGACAACGGGCCCGGTCCAGGAACCTGCCGGCGAATTGTTGTAAAAGTGTATCCAGGCGTAGCTCGTCACCGGGCCGTCACCCGTGACCCGAACGGTAAAAGTGTAGGGTCCAACGGTGCGCCCGCCGGCAATCCCGGTCCGGTTGTTCCAGCCGATATTGCCCTGGCCGTCGAGGCCGCACTGCCGCCAGTCGGTCCGGTGGGTCCCGTAGTGGCAGAAAACCAGGGTCGAATTCTCGGGCAACCGGGCCTTGACCTCATAGCTGTAGGTACGGGTGCTGCGGTTTATCACCAGCATCACGAACGTGGCCATATCGCCCAAGCGGGTGCCCCGCATCTGGACGATAACAGGCGGCCAGGGCTCGGGCTGGTCACTGACGGCGGTTGGGGTCGGGCCGCCAGGCTCCTGCTGAACGGCCTGGGCCGGCCCGGCCTGACCCAGGAGACCCACTAGAAGGACAATAGCGCCGAGGACCGAAAGGACCTTATGACCTTTCACGCTGCACCCCCTTAACCCGAATTTTTCGGCACGCGGTCGCTTTTGCGAACTATCCTGAGACCTGTCCGCTCACCTACCACCTCCTTCCCATGGTCAGTAAGATGGTTACCGCCAGAACGCCCGCTTTATTATAGCAGGGCGAATTTAACTGTTAAATCGCCTGAGCTGTAGAAGACCCGCCCGGTATTGGGCTAAAATTGTGGGTGGGCAGCCATGAACAGTCGGGAGATACGCACGCGCTTTCTAAAATACTTTGAGGCCAACGGGCACACCATCGTCGAAAGCTCGCCCCTGGTGCCGGCCAACGACCCCACCCTCCTTTTCACCAATGCCGGCATGGTCCAGTTTAAAGATGTCTTCCTGGGCCTTGAGGAGCGGCCGTACCGGCGGGCAACCACCTGCCAGAAGTGTGTCCGGGCCGGGGGCAAACACAACGACCTGGAGCAGGTCGGTAAGACCGCCCGGCACCATACTTTCTTCGAAATGCTGGGCAATTTCTCGTTCGGCGACTACTTCAAGCGCGAAGCCATCAACTATGCCTGGGAGCTTGTCACCCGCGAGTTCGGGGTCGGTCCGGACCGGATCTGGGCCACCATCTTCCGGGATGACGACGAAGCCTTTGAGTGGTGGCGCCGGGATATCGGCCTGCCGGCCGAGCGAATCGTCCGGCTCGGCGAAAAGGACAACTTCTGGGAGATGGGGGATGTCGGCCCCTGCGGGCCGACCTCGGAGCTGGTTTACGACCGGGGCGAGGCCTTCCGGTGCGATGCCCCTGAGTGCGCCATCGGCAAGTGCGACTGCGACCGCTGGCTGGAAATCTGGAACCTGGTCTTCATGCAGTTCGAGCGCAAACCCGACCGGTCCCTTGTGCCCCTGCCCAAACCGTCCATCGACACCGGGATGGGCCTCGAGCGGATCGCCTCGGTCCTTCAGGGCGTAAACAGCAACTGGGATACGGACCTTTTTAAGCCGATTATCGCCCGGATTGCCGAAATCTCAGGCCGCCCCTATGACTCGGGACCGGCCGGGTTCGCCCACCGGGTCATTGCCGACCACAGCCGGGCGGCGGCATTTCTCATCGCCGATGGGGTTCTGCCCAGCAACGAGTGGCGGGGCTACGTGCTCCGGCGGATGATCCGGCGGGCGGTCCGGATGGGCTACCAGCGGCTCGGCCTCCAGGAGCCGTTTATGGCCGGGGTAGCCGATACCGTTATCGACCTGATGGGCGACGTCTACCCGGAGCTGGTGCGAAATCGGGACCTCATCCACCGGGCGCTGACCACCGAGGAGTCCAGGTTTTTCCAGGCGCTGGCCACCGGCCTCAATGTGCTGACCGGCCGGCTCGAGGCTGTGCGGGCCCGGGGCGAACGGGTCCTTTCGGGTGAGGATGCTTTCCAGCTTTACGATACTTTTGGTTTTCCCCTGGACCTGACGATTGAGATCGCCGCCGATGAGGGCATTTCGGTCGATGTCGTCGGCTTCGAGGCGGCCCTGGAGCGCCAGCGGGAGCAGGCGCGGGCGGCCCAGCGATTTCAGGCCGGGGAGGTCGTTCGGGCCGCCGAATACCGGCAGGCCGTGTCCGAACCTGTCCAGTTTGTCGGCTATGAGCACTGGGCCTACCGGTCGAGGATTCTGGCCCTCTTCGTTGACAGCCAGTCCGTCCCGGTCGCGTTCGAGGGTCAGGAGGTCGAGGTTGTCACCGCCGAGACCCCCTTTTACGGGGAGGCCGGCGGTCAGGTCGGCGATACCGGCGAGATTGTCGGGCCGTCCGGTGTTATCGTCGTGGCCGATACCCAGCGTCCCCTGCCCGACCTTATCGTCCACCGCGGCCACGTGCGACGGGGTGAGGTCGCCGTCGGCCAGACGGTTGAGCTCCGGATTGACGGTGAGCGGCGCCGGGACATTATGGCGAACCACACCGCGACCCACCTGCTGCATGCGGCCCTCCACCGGATTCTGGGCCGGCACGCCCTCCAGGCCGGCTCGCTGGTCGCCCCTGACCGGCTGCGGTTTGATTTCTCCCACTTTAACCCCCTGAGCCGGACGGAGCTCGAGGACATCCAGGGGCTCGTCAACGAAAAGGTCCGGGAGGACCTGCCGGTTACCCCCAAGTTCATGCCTTATAAAGAAGCTATTGAGCAGGGGGCCATTGCCCTCTTCGGCGAGAAATATGGCGAAATCGTCCGCACCATTCGGATTGGGGAGCCGCCGTTCAGCTTCGAGCTCTGCGGCGGAACCCACCTCAACCACACCGGCCAGATCGGCGTCTTCTGGGTCGTTTCCGAGAGCGGCATCGGGTCCGGCCTGCGCCGCATCGAGGCAGTCACTGCCCGGGGCGCCGAACGGTTCCTGCGGGAACGGCTCGCCCTCCTGGATACTGTCGCCCGCCGGCTTGAAAGCAGCCCGCCCGAGCTTGAACGGCGGGTCGAGGCCCTGCTTAACGAGCTCAGCCGTCAGCGCCGGGAGCTCGAGCGACTCCAGCGCGAACTTGCCAGGCGCGAAGTCGAGCCGCTTCTCGGACAGGTCCAGCGGGTCGACGGGATCAATGTCCTGGCCGTCAAGGTCCCGGCAACCAGGATGGAGACCCTGCGGGAGATCGGCGACTGGATTCGGGACCGGCTCGGCAGTGGGGTGATTGTTCTCGGGGCGGTCTTTGACGACAGGCCCCACTTTGTCACCATCGTCACACCCGACCTGGTTGAGCGGGGCCTGCACGCCGGCCGGATCGTCAACCGGGTTGCCGCCATTACGGGTGGACGTGGGGGCGGACGACCGCACCTGGCCCAGGCCGGCGGCCGGGACCCGAGCCGGATTGATGAGGCACTCAGGGCGGTCGCGGAGCTGGTGCGTGGGTGAGGTTCCGGCTGAGCTGGAGGCACGGCAACGACGGCTAACAAGAACCCCAAAACGCGGTGAAGTTGTCCGCCTTGACCCCCGGGACGACCTGGGGTCGGTTCGGGTTCGGCTCGAGCAAACGACCCAAAGCCCAGTCTACCTGGTCGTTCCTCCGGGCCTGCCGTGCCTCCGCAATGAGCTCGGTATCCGCCTGCTTTACCGGCAGGCCCGGGCCCTCGGCCGGGAGCTCATCATCGTCTCCCGGGACCCCACCGTCCGGGAACTTGCCCGGGAGAACGGATTCCGAGTCCGGCGCAGTCTCCTTTCAGAGGATGGACCGCCGGACGGTTCGATGCAACTGCCCCAGCTGGGTCTGGCTATGGCCAGAAAGCTGGCCGGCGACCTGCTCGGCATCATCCAGTTCGAACTGCCCCGCTGGTGGCTTCTGGTCAGTATCGGCCTGCTCGGGCTGGTCTTCTTGCTGCTTTACCTGCCTCAGGCCAGGGTTGTTGTCACCCCCCGGGGCCGGCCGGTGGAGGCGACGGTCAACATAACCGTCCGGCGGGACGCCACCACCGTTGACCCGGACAAAGCGATTATCCCGGGCCGGGTCGTCACCGCCGAAACGGAGCTGGAGCAGACCGTTCGAATTCCAGCGGGCCAGCCGATCGTGGCCCAGGACCGGGATCGGGCCCGGGGGGCGGTCCTCGACCGGGCCCGGGAGCAGGCGATGGCCATCCTCTGGCAGGTTAAAACCCCCAATGACCAGATTTTCCCCCAGACGGTCCGGGTGACCCTGGTGGGCGAGGATTTCGACCGGCGGCTCGGCGAACAGGCCCCAACCCTCACCCTGAAGGCCCGGGTGCGTGTCGAGGCCCTCGCCTTCGACGCCCAGCAGGCGAACCAGGTCGTGCGGGCGGCCCTTGCCCGCCAGGTACCGACCGGGCAACAGCTCGGCCAGCAGATTGAGACCCGGCCGGGCGGGATCGTACCCACCGACGAGACCACCGTGGTTTTCGAGATGTTCGGCCGGGGCATTGTTTTTGACCGGATCGACCCGGAACGGGTAAGGTCTATGGTGCGGGGTTATCCCGTCGGGGATGCAACCCGGCTGCTATCCGAAAACTTTGAGCTGGCTGAGGGACCCCTGGTCGAAGTTTACGGCTCGCCTCTGGGGCGTTTGCCGGCGCTGGGCAACCGGATCGAGGTCGAAATTCGTCAGCCAGCCCTGCCCCCTGCTCCACAATGAGGGTGCTCGGGCTCGACGTGGGCCGGCGCCGGGTCGGGGTTGCCGTAAGCGACCCGACCGGGATCATCGCCAGCCCCCTCGGGGTTATTGAAGTCCGGGGCATTAAGAATACGATCCGGCGGGTCCTGGATATCTGCCGGGAGCAGCAGGCCGAGCGAATCGTCGTCGGCCTGCCGGTAAGCCTCGGGGGCGAGCTCGGGCCCCAGGCCCGGGAGGTTCTGGGGTTCGTTGAGGCCCTCAGACGTGAGAGTCCCGTCCCGGTTGAAACCTGGGACGAGCGGCTCTCCACCGTCGGGGCAACCCGGCTGCTGCGGGCCGGCGGCCACGACAGCCGGTCGATGCGTGGCCGGGTCGATGCGGCCGCAGCCGCCTTCATGCTCCAGGGCTACCTGGATTCCAGACGCCGCAGCGCCGAACCCGAACAATGAACCCGCCCCACCGACGCGGTTATCGGGCCGGCTGTCTGGGCCTCGCATTTTTCGCAGTCGTCGCCGGCCTCATCCTGTGGGGGGCGCGGGTCCTGCCGGCCCCGGAGGAGGTTCTGGCCGGGCTTGACCGCCCGGCTCCGGGCGGCCCGGCCCTCTTCACCGTCGAGCCGGGGGATACGGCCGGAAGTGTGGCCGACCGCCTGTTTTCGGCCGGCCTCCTCTGGAACCCTCAGTATTTCCGGCTTCTAGCCGCCGTGGAAGGCAAGGATGTACAGCTTCAGGCTGGTGAGTATACCATCCCGGCCAATCCGACAGCCCGGGACCTGCTGGAGCTTCTGACCAGCGGCCGGACCCGGGTCCGGCGGGTCACGGTCCCGGAGGGACTCCAGACCGGCCAGGTTGCTGAGGTTGTTGCCCGGGCCCTGGACCGGCCTGTTGAGGAGGTGATGGCCTGGCTTGAGCCGGGCCGCCTCGACCACCCGATTCTCCGGGAAAAGCCGCCCGACGCGCCCCTTGAAGGCTACCTGATGCCCGATACGTACGTTATTGGCTGGAGCCAGGGGCCCGAAGTCGTCTTCCGGCTCATGCTGGATACCCTGGCAAACCGGCTTACACCCGAAATCCGGGCAAAGGCGGCGGCGCGGGGCCTTTCAGTTCACGGGCTGCTGACCCTGGCGTCGATTGTCGAGCGGGAGGCAAAAGTCGACGACGAACGCCCCCTCATCGCATCGGTATTTCTTAACCGGCTCCGGCTGGGCATGCGGCTCGAGGCCGACCCGACCGTCCAGTATGCCCTGGCCCGGGACCCCCTTAACCTGGCCCGGTTCGGCTACTGGAAGCCCGACCTGACCCTCGACGACCTGCAGGTCGATTCGCCCTACAATACATATAGACATTCTGGGCTGCCGCCCGGGCCGATCTGCAACCCCGGTTTTGCTTCGGTCCGGGCAGTCGCGGAGGCCCCGGACACACCTTATCTTTACTTCGTCCTCGACCGGGACGGCCGGCACCACCGGTTCGCCGCAACCTGGGAGAAGCACCTGCGCAATGTCCAGGAAGTGGGACGCTAAGGGATGACCTGGCTGAAGGCGGGAGTCATCGGCTATCCGGTAAGGCACAGCGTTTCGCCGGCCATGCATCAGGCAGCCTTCAACCGCCTGGGCCTTCCGGTGGAGTACCGGGCCTGGGAGGTGAAGCCGGCGGAGCTGGCAACTTTTGTTGCCGGTCTCCGGGGCGGGGGATGGCTGGGGGTGAATGTGACAATCCCTCACAAGCAAGCCATCTTACCCTTGCTAGATATCCTGAGTCCGGAGGCCGCGGCGGTGGGGGCGGTTAACACCGTGGTGGTCGCCGACGGAAAGCTTACGGGCCATAATACCGACGTGGCCGGCTTTCTGGCGGGGCTTCCGCCGGGGACGGACCTCAGGGGCGGCCAGGCGCTGATTATCGGCGCCGGCGGGGCAGCGGCCGCTGTGGTTTTCGGCCTCCTGGGGCTGGGCCTGGCCGAAATCGGCGTTTTTAACCGGCACCCGGAGCGGGCCGAAAGCCTGGCAGCCCGATTTGCCGGCCGGAATCCGGCTGGCCGGGTCAGGGTTGTGCGTCAGGATGAAGTCTGCGCCTACGCCCGGCAGTGCGTCCTGGTCGTTAACTGCACCCCGGTCGGCACGGCCGGCATGCCCCTGGCCGGTCAGTTGCCCCTGGCCCCGGACTGCCTGGCGCCCGGCAGCTTTGCCTATGACCTGGTGTATAATCCTCCCGAAACCCCCTGGCTCCGGGCCGCCCGGGACCGCGGGGCCCGGCCGATCTCGGGCCTCACGATGCTGGTTTACCAGGGGGCGGCCGCCTTCCGGCTCTGGACCGGCCGGGAAGCGCCGGTGGATGTGATGTTCGAGGCGGCCCAACGGGCCCTTTCGGAGTTCAACAGTGCTTCGGTTTCTGACGGCGGGTGAATCCCACGGTAAGGGTCTGACAGTCATCATCGAGGGGATGCCGGCCGGCCTCCCCCTCGACGAGGAGTATATTGCCCTCCAGCTCCGGCGCCGGCAGTGGGGCTACGGCCGGGGCGGCCGGATGAAGATCGAGCAGGACTGGGCCGAGATTACGGCCGGGGTCCGGCACGGCCGCACCATCGGCAGTCCCATCGGCCTCTGGATTCGGAACCGGGACTGGGAAAACTGGCAGGA
>JAUQQI010000089.1:0-1611 GCA_030549955.1 Chloroflexota bacterium | reverse complement strand
GGGGCGATGAAGTACGGCCACCGGGACGTGCGCAATGTCATCGAACGGGCGAGCGCCCGGGAGACCGCCGCCCGAGTCGCGGCCGGGACGGTTGCCCGCCGGCTGCTAGAAGAATTCGGGGTGCAGTTCCGGAGCCACACGGTCCAGATCGGCTCGGTTAAAATCGACCCCGAGCGGGTCGACTGGTCCCGGGTCGAAGAGTCGCCGGTCCGGTGTGGCGACCCGGTCGCCGAAGCCGGGATGATCGAGGCGATCAATGCGGCCAAGCGGGCCCATGATACGGTGGGCGGCGTCTTTGAGGTCATCGCGACCGGGGTGCCCATCGGCCTGGGCAGTTACGCCCAGTGGGACCGCAAGCTGGACGGGCTCATCGCCCAGGCGATGCTGAGCATCAACGCCGCCAAGGCCGTCGAGTTCGGGGGCGGTTTTGCCCTGGCTGAGCTGCCGGGCTCCCAGGTCCACGACGTTATCGAGGCCGTCGACCACCCGACCGAACCGGGTCGGAAGGTCTGGCGGCACCGGACCAACCGGGCCGGCGGAATCGTGGGCGGTATCAGCAACGGCGAGCCCATCGTAGTGCGGGTTGCGATCAAACCGATCCCGACCCTTGCGAACCCGCTTCCCAGCGCCGACCTGCTGACCGGCGAGCCGATCCTGGCCCCCTACGAGCGGTCGGATGTGTGCGTGGTTCCGGCGGCCGGTGTGATCGGGGAGGCGATGCTCGCCTGGGTCCTGGCGGTCGCCTTTCTCGAGAAATTCGGCGGCGACCACATCGACGACATCCGGGCCAGCTACGAGCAGTACCTCCACCGCACCTGGCTTTAGCCGACGACCTGGTCTGTCCCGCCCCCATCGCGGCCCAATGCTTCCAACCGACGACAGGCGACCAGGCCGAAAAAGACCCAGTACGGAAGCCACCACAGGCGCGCATTATTGGGTGGAGGCGGCTGAAGCGAAAGCAAAGTAAAAACAAAAGTACCCAACCAGATAGCGAGCAGACCAACGATGGTTCCAAGCCGTTTCGCCCGGGCAACAGTGTCGATAAGCAAAGGCAGGAGCAGCACGAAATCCCAGCTCCAGATGTAGGTTCCGGCGATAGTTGTTAACGCCAGCCCCCACACTGTTCCCTGAACTGGCCCGTTTCTTATCCACAAATAGGTCGCCGCCACAAGACATACGACAAAAATCAAACTGAATACCAGTACTGCAACCACAGGCGATTCTGCGTGTGATTGGATCAGCCATAATGTCGAAGGCTGCTGCCAACGAGGATTTCGTTGCAGATTAGCGATGAAATCAACCCACCATGCAATATCCGCCAACCAGAGCGGCGTTGTCATAATAACAGAAGCAACAACAATATACCCCGCTAACGTCAAGCTGGTATTTAACCGGCGTCTGACAACCAGATATCCGAGTGCTGCAGGCACCAGAAGTAGACATAATTGAGGCTTCGTTAAGCCGAAGGCAAGGAACAAGGCCCCAAATAAAAGCTGGTCCCTCTCAATAAAATGGGCGGCGTAAAGCAAGGCCAGCACAATTATCAGGCCAATTTGACCGAGCACAAAATGGTGGATAGTCGGCGGGAACAGGACAGCCAACAATAAAACA
>JAUQQI010000288.1:5398-10028 GCA_030549955.1 Chloroflexota bacterium | reverse complement strand
AAGCTCGGGGCTTCGCTCAGCCGGACATTCCGGGGGATGACCGTCCGAAACGTTTCCGGGAAGAATCGCCGGACTTCTTCGACCACGTGGCGGCTCAGGCCGAGCCGGCCGTCGAACATTGTAAGCACAACCCCGGTCAGCATCAGGGCCGGGTTAAGCTCGGCCCGAACCAGCGAAAGGGTCCGGCTCAGGCTGGCCAGCCCATCCAGGGCGAGGAACTCACACTGGACCGGCACGAGCACTCCGTCGGCGGCCGCAAGCCCGTTCACGGTCAGAATTCCCAGCGACGGCGGGCAGTCGACCAGGATCAGGTCATAACCGGCCCTCACGGGCGCCAGGGCGGCCCGAAGCCGGAGCCGCCCATCCGGGAGGCCGAGTAGTTCAGGCTCTGCCCCAGCCAGGTCGGTCCCTGACGCCAGGATGTCCAGCCCATAGGGCCGGGCCCGGCCGATAAGGCCCCCGGTCCGCGTCGGGTCAAGCAGGGCCAGGTAGACCGGCGGGGGCGAGGCCGGGTCCAGCCCCAGGGAAGTCGTCAGGTTCGCCTGGGGGTCCAGGTCAACGACCAGCACCCGGGAGCCGGCCGCCGCCAGGAAATCCGCCAGGCTGACGGCGGTGGTCGTCTTGCCGACCCCACCCTTCTGGTTCGCAACGGTGATTACGAGTCCCATCAGCCCAGAACCTGGTTTTCGACGTCCGTCAGGGCCTCATCGAGGATTGAAAGGAGCAGGTCCAGCTCTGGCTGCGAGATGATCAGGGGCGGTCCGACCAGGATGTGGTCGCCCCGCACCCCGTCGACCGTCCCCGAACCGGGGTAAACGCACAGGCCCCGCCGAAAAGCCGCCCCAACGACCCGTTCGCTCACCTTCAGGTCCCGGCAGAAGGGTTCTCTTGTGGCCCGATCCCGGACAAATTCGAGACCAAGCATGAGGCCCTTGCCCCGCACTTCGCCGACGATCGGGTGTCGTGCCTGCAGTTGCAGCAGGCCGGACTTTAAGTATTCCCCCTTCCGGGCTGCCGCCTCCACCAGCCCCTGCTCCTGAAGGATGGTCAGAACCGCCACCCCGGCCGCGGCGCTCGGCGGGTGACCCGAGTAGGTGAAGCCGTGGACAAAGCCACCCGAACCCGACTGAATCGTCCGGTAAATCTCGGCCCGGGCGATGACCGCCCCAAGAGGGGCATAGCCGGCCGAAATGCCCTTGCCCGTGGCGATAATGTCCGGCACCGCCGCCCAGTGCTCGATGCCGAACATTCGCCCGGTTCGCCCGAACCCGGTCATCACCTCGTCGGCGATAAACAGGACGTCGTAACGGTCACAGATTTGGCGGATGGCTTCAAAGTAACCCGGCGGTGGGGTGGTGGCTCCGGCGGCCGCCCCGACCACCGGCTCGGCAATAAAAGCCACCACGTATTCGGGCCCGGTCCGGACGATTTCCTCCTCGAGGGCATGGGCGCACCGGAGGTTGCAATCAGGCTCGGCCTGGCAAAATGGACACCGGTAATGGTAACACGGCGGAATATGGGGAAAGTCTGCCAGGAGCGGCCGGTACGGACGCCGCCGGGCCGCATGTCCCGACATCGAGAGCGCCCCGAGGGTCGCCCCGTGGTAGCTGAGCCGGCGGGAAATCACCAGGTATTTTTCGGGCCGACCCTGCTCGACCCAGTACTGCCGGGCCATCTTCAGGGCCGTCTCGGTCGCTTCCGACCCGCCTGAAACAAGAAAGACCCGGTCCAGGTCGCCAGGCGCCAGCTCGGCCAGCATCCGGGCAAGGGTTTCGGCCGGCTCCGTCGTAAAGGCTCCGCCGTGGACGTAGGCCAGCCGGGCGGCCTGTTCGGCCATTGCCCGGGCCACGTCCTCTCGCCCGTGACCCAGGTTGGCCACCAGCGCCCCTGAACAGCCATCCAGGTAGCGGTTGCCCTGCTCATCGTAGATAAAAACCCCCTCGCCCCGGGTTGCCAGGGGGAGCGGGGCCGCAGGAATTCGGTGGAAGAGGTGGCTCTCGGCGCGCACCGGTTTCCCCCGCCCCAGTATATCGCTCGCCAGCTCCGCCCGACAAGACCGGGCAGTTATGTCAATCTTCGCGGTTGCCCAGTCGTCAGAGGGTAGCTTAAAATCAACCGACTTTGTCAGAGGAGGCTTGACCGTGCAGGTTACCGTCTGGGGTGCCGGGGCCATCGGCGGGGTGGTGGGGGCGTGGCTCGTTCGGAACGGGGTTGACGTCCTCTTCGTCGACCAGGATGCCGCCCACGTCGAAGCCATGAACCGTGATGGGCTTTTCATCGACGGCATTCGGGGCGAGTTCAGGGTACCGGCAAAGGCCGCCGTCCCCGCCGACGTTAAGGGGCCCCTCGGAACCGTTCTGCTTGCGGTGAAGTGTCTTCACACCGAGACCGCCGTCCGGCAGATGATGCCTCACCTCACCCCCGGGTCGGCGGTTGTGTCCCTTCAGAACGGCCTTAATGAGGAGCTGATTGCCAAGCTCATCGGTCCCGAGCGGACCATTGGCTGTTTTGTAAATTTCGGGGCCGACTGGCAGGCCCCCGGTCACATCCGCCACGGGGGTGAGCACCCCCTCTACATCGGCGAGCTGGACGGGAGCCGGACCGAACGAATCGAGGCCCTTCAACGACTGCTTTCCGCTTTCTGTGAAACGACCGTGACCGACAACATCTGGGGCTACCTCTGGTCGAAGCTGGCCTACGCCTCCGTCCTGTTCGCGACGGCCCTGGTCGACGCCCACGTCTACGAGGTCGTCGCCGAACCGGCGGCAAGGCCGGTTCTGGCCGGGCTGGCCCGGGAGGTACTGACCGTCGCCCGGGCCTATGGGATAAAGCCCGAACGCCTCGTTGAATTCTGGCCCGACGAGTTCGAAGCCGGCAACTACGACCGCGCCTTCGACCGAATTGCCGCCCACTACCGGGGCCAGATCAAAACCAAGACCGGCATCTGGCGGGACTTGGCCGTTCGCCGCCGGCGGACTGAAGTCGATTGCCAGGTCGGAGTCGCCATCGAAAAGGGGCAGGCCGTCGGCCTCGACCTGCCTTTGAATCGGCAGCTCCAGACCCTCATCCACGAGCTGGAGGCCGGAACCAGGCAGATGAGCTGGGATAACTTCAAAGCCTTTAGCATCAATCCTTGAGCTGTTAGGGGGCTGAAATGGACCTTGGGCTCAACGGGAAAGTCGCGATTGTCACCGGCGGGAGCGAAGGCATCGGCAAAGCCATTGCCACCCGACTGGTGGCCGAAGGGGCGAACGTCGTCATCTGCGCCCGCCGGGCCGACGTCCTCAGGCAGGCAGCAACCGAAATTCAAAAAGAGGGCCCCGGCAAGGTGGTTGCCGTCCAAGCCGATGTCACCCGGCCGGAGGATATCGAACGGGTCGTCCGGACCGCCCTCGACGCCTTCGGCCGGGTAGACATCCTGGTGAATAACGCCGGCCGGAGCAACGCCCACCCCTTCGAGGCGGTTAACGATGCGACCTGGCAGGAAGACCTCGACCTGAAGCTTATGGCCTGGGTCCGGTTTATCCGGCTGGTCGTGCCGGAGATGCGCAAGAACGGGGGCGGTCGGGTCATCAATATCGCCATGGTGGGCGGAAAGGCCCCGGGTCCCCGGTCGGTTCCGACGACCGTCAGCCGGGCCGCCGGCATCGCCCTGACAAAGGCCCTCTCGAAGGAACTTGCGCCCGACCGAATACTGGTTAATGCCGTCTGCGTCGGCCTTATCAAGAGCGGGCAGATGCGCCGCCGGTGGGAGCGAAATTTCGCCGACAAAATGTCCCTCGACGAATGGTACGCCCAGCTCGGAAAGGATATTCCCCTGGGCCGCGTTGGGGAGGCCGAGGAGGTGGCCAACCTGGTGGCGTTTCTTGCCTCAGAGCGGGCGTCGTACATAACTGGTGCGGCCGTCAACTGCGACGGCGGCCTCGCGCCGGTAACCTGAGCCCTGCCCGGCCGTTCGGCGGCAGACCATGAAGTTGGAAAGCTCCAAGCCGGCCGCCAATCCCTGGGTCATAACGGCCGCCTGCGGCCTGGTCTGGCTCATCGCCTCGGCAAGCCTGATCGCCGCAAGCGGCGTCTACCCGGTGCTTCTCGGGGAGTGGCGACTTGACCCGGAGTTTGTCGGCCTCTGGGGGAGTGCAACCCTTGCCGGTATGCTCGCGGGGGGCATTATCGGTGGCCTCCTGGCCGACCGGTTCGGCCGAAAGCCTGTCCTCACCGCCTCGGCTTTGCTCATCGGCCTCATCACCCCCACCCAGGTTTTCCTCCAGTCCCCGTCGAGTTTCGCGGTCGGCCGGCTGGCCGTGGGGCTGGTGCTGGCCGGAGCGATCCCGGCCGCGGCGGCCCTGGTGAGCGAGGTCGCCCCACCCGACCTTCGGGGCCGGCTGACCTGGGTCCTTGAAGGATTCTGGACGGCCGGCAGTCTTGTCGGCGCCCTGCTCGCCCTTGGTCTGATTCCCACGGCCGGCTGGCAGGCCGTTTTCCTCGCCTTCTTCCCGGCCGCCCTCTACGTCTTCCCCATGTTCCGGGCCAACGCGCTCTACGAGGGCGCCTATCTCCTCGGCACCTCGATCGCCCGGCCGCTCATCGCCAAACGCCTCATCGAGATCGCAGCCGAGGTCGGGGCCGATGC
>JAUQQI010000288.1:0-5388 GCA_030549955.1 Chloroflexota bacterium | reverse complement strand
CTTCTTCCCGAGTCGCCCCGGTTTCGCCAGCTCGGCCGGGCCAATCGGCCGGCCCTGGGCCGCCTCTGGGCCGGGCGGTTCCGCCGGCGGACCCTCTTTCTCTGGATCCTCTGGCTGGTGATGCTCTCAGCCTATTACGGAATCTACGCCTGGCTTCCCACCCTCCTCGTCGGCCGGGGCCTTACCCTCGAGTCGTCCCTGACCTACCTGGTCTGGGTGAGCCTGGCCCAGTTACCCGGTGCCGTTGCCGCCGGCTGGCTTGCTGACGTCGTCGGGCGTCGGCTGACCCTGGCCCTCCTCCTGCTCGGATGCGGCGCCGCCTGTGCCGGGCTGGCCCTTGCGCCGGGCGGCCTTTCGGTGGTCATCTTTGCCGGCCTGCTCGGGTTTACAAATATCGGGGCCTGGGTACTGGTCTACATCTACACCCCCGAGCTCTACCCTACGGCACTGCGGGCAACCGGGGTCGGGGCGGCCGGAACCGTCGGCCGGGTCGGGGCCGTCGCCGCCCCGTACCTGGTCGGCCTCCTGAGCAAGCTTCTCGGCTTCGGCGCCGCCTTCCTGGGTTTCGCAGGCCTGCTGCTGGCCGGTGCCCTCGCAACGGTTGTCCTTGCCGAAGAGACCCGGGGCCAGACCCTCGAGCAGATTTCCGGCGGCTGAGCTCGGGACGGTTACCGACCCATCAGGCGGTTATACACGGGGAGAAGCAGCCGCAGGGCTAGGGTTGCCAGCGGCCCGTAATGCTTGGCGTAGAAGGCCAGCAGGCTCCGCTGGTAGACCTGGCTTACGGCCCGCCGCTCCGGGTGGCTCGCCCCGCCCAGGTGTGTGACCTGCCAGCGCGGGTCATAGACAACCCGCCAGCCGGCCCGCCGGATCCGCAAGCACCAGTCGTTATCCTCAAAGTAAAGAAAAAACCGCTCGTCCAGCGGGCCCACCCGGCGCAAAACGTAGTCGGGGACGGCCAGGCATGCTCCCGAGACCCAGTCCACGTTGACTGGCCGGCTCACCGCCCAGTCGTGCAGGGGGCCCTTCCGCCGGATAGCTCGCCAGCCCCGACGCAGGAGATACCTCAGGGTCGGGTCACACCCGAAAGCAAAGGGTTGGGGCTCCCCCGAGGCCCTCCGCAGACCGGGTGAGATAGCCCCGATATCCGGATTTTCCATCAGGGTGTCCCGGAGGGCCCGCAGGACGCTGGCCGGGGCGAGGACGTCGCTGTTTACAAGGATGATGACTTCCCCCTGGGCCGCACGGAGTCCGAGATTGCTGCCGCCGGCGTAACCGAGGTTGCGTTCGCTCCGGATAACCCGAACCGCCGGAAAGCGGGCTTTTACCGCCTCAATTGTGCCGTCGGATGAACCGTTATCAACGAGGATGATTTCCCAGGCACCCGCCACGGCCTCATCGTAAAACGTCTCGATGCACCCGACGGTGAGCTCCCGGGTGTTGAAGGTGACAACCAAGACCGAAAGGGGCGGCTTCACGGCTCCAACAGGCTTCGGTAGAAGGCGGCGGTTTGCGCCGCCACCTGTTCCTGACTGAAGAGGCCGACCGCCCGGGCATAGCCCCGTCCGGCCAGCTCCCGCCTAAGCTCCGGGGAGTCCACAAGCCGCATCAGACAGGCGGCAAGGGCCGCAGAGTCTCCCTCCGGGAAGATAAGCCCGGCATCGCCGATAACCTGCGGAATCGCCCCCGAATCCGACCCAACCACCGGCACCTTGCAGGCCATGGCCTCCACCAGCACCCGGCCGAACTGTTCCTTCCAGACCTGGGTGGTGCGGGACGGCAGCACAAGCACGTCAAACCCGGCCAGCACCTCGGCCATCCGGTCAGCCGGTACGGCCGGCAACCACTCAACCCGGTCGGCGACCCCGAGTTTGCCGGCGAGCTCATGGAGCTGCGACCGGGCCGGACCGTCGCCGACGACCCGAAGCCGGACACCGGCCGGCAACCGCCTCAGGGCCTCGAGCAAGGTATCCACGCCCTTCTCCCAGGCAAGCCGACCGGCGTAGCCGGCGATAAAACCCCTCCCCGACGACCGGGAAATCGCCGGCCGGAAGAGCCGGGTGTCAACGCCGGTCGGAAGAATCACGGCCGCCAGCCTCCGGTAGCCAAGCTGCCGGAGCACCTGCCGGGCCTCGTCCGTAGCGCAAAGAATGGCCTGAGCTTGTCCGAAGGCGAGCCGGAGGACGGCCCACACGTGAGGTCCCTTGGGCCGGTTAACATTCTGCCAGGTGTGAAGGACGAGCTGGGCCTGGGGCGCAAAAAGGTTCCGCGCCAGAGCGGTCTGTAATGCGGCCAGACTGTCGGGCTCCTCCTCGGCGTGAATAATGTCGGGCTTCGCCGCCCGGATCCCGAAGGTCAGGGTCCGGTAGAAGGCCCGATGGGGGTCGGCGGGCCGTCCGACCATGGGCACCGTCAGGACCTGACAGCCGGGTACCCGAGGCCGGACCTGAACCCGGCCGTATTCGTCCTCCCAGACGGCCGGCCTCACCAGGAATAGTCTGAGGTCAGGCTCGCCCGCCAGCAGTTCCAGCTTCCGTTCAGCGGCCGATGACCGGTAGCGGGCGATGTGAAGGACCCGAATAACCCTGCTGGCACCCAAATCAGACCTGGTCAGAAAGAGCCGGCCACAACCCGCAGGTGACCAAATCAGCCCCGGCGGTCAGGTTTTCCCGACGACTTCCGGTAATGGTAAACGAACTGATAGCCGAGGTAGGCTGTCAGGCCGGCCAGCACCCCCAGGGCCCCGTAAACGACGACCGGCGGATACTGGAGTTCCGAACCGCTCGCAATCAGCCCGCTCAGGTAAACGGTCCGGACCGCGAGGAAAATCGCAAAGGTCAGAAAGACCGCGGCGAGGATGCGGTTCAGGAGCGCCCCGAGGGCGACCCGGAACTCCCGGGGCGCCGGACCCAGCGCCCTCATCCCCGCCCGCACGCCGGCCTTCACCTCCGGCCGGTTAAGGGCCTGCCGGTAGCGGGAAACGGCAAATAAAATCGAGACGATGCCAGCCAGCACCCGGACCATGGCCCGCGGGATTATACCACAGCCGGTGGTATAATTTCGATGGGTATTATTCTTCACGCTCTTAAATGGCGTACGGGCGCAGTTTGTTCCTGCGGCCGTAATGGACTACCTGAAGGACGTAATCTGAACTATGGACCGAAAGCTTGCTGAACGCCTCCGGGCGATTGAAGACCGTTACGAACAGCTCAACCTTGAGCTGACGGACCCGGCGGTGCTGGCCAACCCGGCCCGGCTTCAGGCCCTGGTCCGGGAGCAGCGCGAGCTGGGCCCGCTGGTGGATTATTATCGTCAGTACAGGCAGGCAGTCGAGCGCTACCTGGAAGCGAAGCAGGTCCTCGAAGAGGAAAGCGACGAGGAGCTTCGTCAGCTCGCCCGGGACGAGGTGGACGAGCTGGAGGACCGGATCGAGCGGCTCGAGCAGGAGATCAGGCTGGCCCTGCTCCCCCGGGACCCGAACGACGAACGTGATGTCATCGTGGAGATTCGGGCCGGGGCCGGGGGCGAGGAGGCGGCCCTGTTCGCCGCCGACCTCTTCCGAATGTACCACCGGTACGCCGAGCGCAAGGGCTGGAAGGTGGAAATCGTTGACGCCCACGAAAGCGACGTCGGCGGCTTCAAGGAGATTATCTTCGAGGTCCGGGGTCAGGGGGCCTACAGCCGCCTCAAGTACGAAAGCGGCGTCCACCGGGTCCAGCGGGTCCCCGTAACCGAAGCCTCGGGCCGGATTCACACGTCGACGGCCACGGTCGCAGTCCTCCCTGAGGCCGAAGAGGTTGAGGTTCAGATCGACCCCGACGACCTGGAGATTGAAGTCTTCCGGTCGAGCGGCCCCGGCGGTCAGAACGTCCAGAAGAACTCGACGGCAGTCCGGGTAATCCACAAGCCGACCGGACTGGTCGTCGTCTGCCAGGACCAGCGGTCGCAGTTCCAGAACAAGATGCGGGCTCTGGCCGTCCTGCGGACGCGGCTCTACGATATGGAGCGCCGGCGACAGGAAGAAATCGTCGCCCGGGCCCGGCGCCAGCAGGTCGGCACTGCCGAACGGGCCGAGAAGATCCGGACCTACAACTTCCCCCAGAATCGGGTCACCGACCACCGGGTCGGCCTGACCATTTACAACCTCGAAGGGGTGCTTGCCGGCGAGGAGCTCGACACCATCATCGACGCCCTGATCACCGCCGACCGGGTCGCCCGCCTCGAGGCCGAACTCCGGAATGGCCACCCGGCGTGACCTGCGCCGGGAGTTCCGCCGCCGCCTCCGGGCCGTTACTGAAGACCCGGAACTCGAAGCCGACCTCATCCTGACCCGGGTCCTCAAAATCTCCCGGGCCGACCTCCTTGCTGACCCGGATAAAACGGTCAAACCCGACGAAATCCGGCTGGTTGAGCGGCTGGTCAACTGCCGGCTTCAGGGCAAACCCCTGCCCTACGTCCTCGGGGAGTGGGAGTTTTACGGCTACTGTCTGAAGGTCACCCCAGCCGTCCTGATACCCCGTCCCGAGACCGAGATTCTGGTTGACGCCGCCCTGGAAGCCATCCCGCCCGACGCCGAGGGGCTTGCGGTCGACGTCGGGACCGGCTCCGGGGCGGTGGCCATCGCCCTGGCCGGCGCCCGGCCCCGCATCACCGTGCTTGCGACCGATATCTCCCTGGCGGCCGTTGCCATTGCCCGGGAAAACCTGGCCCGACACCGACTCCAGGAGCGGGTTGAGCTTTACGTGGGCGACCTGCTGGTACCGATTAAGAGCCGGCTGACCTCGGGACGACTGCTGGCCGTCGTTGCAAACCTTCCGTATGTGCCCACGGCCGAAACAGCGAAGCTGGCCTGGGAGCCTGTCGTTGCCCTGGACGGCGGACCGGACGGCCTAACCGTAATTCGCAGGTTTCTCGACCAGGCCCGGGATTTCCTGCCGTCCGGGGTCCCCGTATTTCTCGAAGTCGGGTACGGGCAGGCCGAGGCCGTCAGGGCAGAAGTGCTCCGCCGTTTCTCCGGAGCTGACGTCACGGTCCGGCTCGACCTGGCCGGGATTCCCCGGGTCATCGGGTTCGTTACGTCGGCCGACGGTCAGGGACGCCCGGCGGCCAACCGCAACCCCGACCTGACCTCGTAAACGTCGACCCCGAGAAATGCCGCGACCAGGGTCGCCTCATAGGGACGGGGAAGGGCTGCCCGGAGGCGGGCCGCAAATTCTTCCCGCTCGCCCACCCGGTGGCGGTTGTAAAGGACCATGACAAAGGCCCGGGAACTCCCAGATTCAGCAATAAACCTGTCAACCGCCAGGGGTTGGTCGAGTCCCCCAACACAGTAGTCGGCCGTCGGGCTGTTTTCGCACCAGTCCGGCGGGGGAGTTGGCGAGGGACAAA
>JAUQQI010000045.1:2301-10257 GCA_030549955.1 Chloroflexota bacterium | reverse complement strand
AATGCAGAAAGCTGTTTAAAAAGCCCGGCGGCATGTGCAGAACAAGCAAAACTAGGGCCATGGCGGACGGCCGAAACTCTTCCCCAAAAAGGAGGACCACCAGCTCCTCGGCAAAGGTCGCCCCGAATATGGCGAGGCCGACGCCGACCAAAAAGAGGGCCCGCAGGCCCCGCCCCACGGCTGCCGACGCCCGGACCGGGTCGGCGGCCGCGAACCGGCTGACAACCGGAAACGCCGCCAGGGTAAAGAAGGCCGGAATTACCTGGGCCCCCTCAACAAACTTGTAGGCGACGTTGTAGTAGCCGGTTTGCAGGTCCCCGGCAAGGCCCTTAAGGATCACCACATCGACCCGGAAAAAGAGGCCGTTGAGGAGGTTGTTGACAAATAGAGGCCAGGCTTGCCCCAGGAGTTGCCGGGCGTAGGACGGGTCGAAGGCAGCAGCGACTGGCCCGAGGGTCTGCCGGTAGACCATGAAGAACGCGGCCGCCGTGACCAGGTTTGTCACGACCGATACGGCGGCGAGCCCGACAATCCCGCCGCCCAGGAGGAGCACCGGCACCCCCAGGCCGACCTTAACAAGCGTGGTAAAGACCGCCAGGAGGGCCGGGTATTCGGCCCGTTCGTGGGCGTAAAAGAGGCTGCTCAGAATCGCCGAAAGGCTGCCTGGCCCGAGCCCTAGAATCAGGAGCACCGTCGCCCAGAACGTATCGGCCGTCAGGCCCCCAAACGCCGTCCCGTAGGCTAGCAAGAGTCCGAACACGAGGCCCACCGACGCTGCCGAAAAGGCGAGCCGGAGAGCCAGGTTCACTCCCGTCTCCACCGCCGCAAGTGCCCGGTCCCGGGCGACATTTCGGGTCAGAAGCGTATTCAGACCGAACTCGACAAACGTCGAGAAATAGCCGAAAACGGTCACCGCAAAGGCGTAGCGGCCCACCGGCTCCGGGCCCAGGTAGCGGGCCATCAGCACCGCGAAGCCCAGGTCAACCGTGCGGTTGAAAAGCTGGGCAACAATTGGAAACAGGCTGTTCCGAACAACCCGGACCGCCGCGCTCCCTTCGGCCCGGCGCAGTCGCCAAAGGGCGCCGACCGCCGTCCAAATGAGCAGGCCGACCGCCCCGAGGCCCGCCAGATACAGACCCGCCCGGAAGCTTAGGGGCCGGTAGACAACCTCAACCCGGTGCCGGCCGGCCGGTACCGGCACGCCCTTGAGGGCGATGTCCGTCGGGAAAACCGGGACCGGCTGGCCGTCCACCGCCGCCGACCAGCCCGGGAAATAAGCCTCAGAAATCACCAGAAATGCCGGGGTATCAGTTTCAACCTCAAAGGCCCACCGGCCGGGCCGCCGGTCGACGACCGAGAGAAGTGGGGGGCGGCTCGGGGCGGGCCCGACCGCCGGCAGTTCGCCCTGGGACGCTTCGACCACAGCCATTGCTGCCGGGTCAAAGCCGGGCGTCCCCATCCGGTCCCGGGCCAGCCCCGGGTCCGAAACCGCCTCGACCCGGTAGACGAGAAAGGCCCGGGGCAGAGCGTTGAGGTTTTCATAGATATAGACCTCCCCGGCATAGACTGGCCGCCAGCCCGGTCGGTCAAAGGGGCGGGTGCTGACCACGAACCTCACGTTAAGCAGGTCGAGGATCGGCGAATCAAGGGACCGGGGTTCCACAAGCTTATGGAGCCGGTTAAAAAGCAGGCCCTGGGGCGGCTCCATAAGCTCCCAGAGCCGGACAAACCGGGCCGGTATGACCGAGTCGTAACCCCGGATGTCCTCCAGACCAAACACCTGGGCCAGATTCGGCGGCAGAATATCGTCGGGCCCAAAGCTTGCGATTCGAAAAGGCCCCGGCTCGGCCTGAAGCCGCCGGACCGCCGGGGGCACGGACTCAAGCCAGCGCGGGTCGCTGAACCTCACATACCCCAGGCCGAAGACGAGTAGGTCGGCAGCCAGAACGGCCGGCACCAGGGCCGGCCGGAGCCACAACGCCAGCCCGGTCAAAACCAGGAAGCCCAGCGCCCGTCCGACCTGCATCGCCTCGTAGCCGACCAACGCTTCCGGGGACCCAAAGGCATTTTTAAGGGCCGCCGACCCCGCCAGGACGCCTTCGGCCACCGCCCGGACCTGACTGCCCAGCCCGAGGAGGATCCCAACCAGAAGGAGCCCGCCGACGAGCCCGCCGACCGCAAGACCGCCCCCCAACAGCCGCCGAATCCGACCTGCCGGCCCCTTACCCGTCCCGACCGACTCCAGGCCCAATGCCCCCAGGACTGCCAGGGCTAGCCCTGCCGGAAAGCCCCACCGAAACGGGGTGTGGAGCTGGTCGGCCCCCGGAATGAGCCAGACGAGGCGGTAAAGGGGTGTCCCGAAGGCCAGGGCCAGACAGAACAGGCCAAACCCGCCCCAGAAGATGGCTGGTCCCCGGGGCCGCCAGGCGCTGAGTCCGGCAACCGCCAGGACCAGCGTCCCGAGGCCGACGTAGACAGCCCCCTCCACGTAGTTCTTCGTTCCCCAGAACGGGTAAGGCCGGGGATTTCCGGCGGCGTCCCGGGGGTTTTCGAACGGTCTGAACTCGAGCCGCCAGGGGTCAAAATAGGTCCGGGCGGTCGGGTTCCCGAAAACATCGGGTAAGACGTAGACCAGAAGCTGCCGGGGAGGATAGGCCCAGCCTGTGACCTCCTCGTAGCTGGCGAGGCCCACCCGGAAGTTCTGCTTGGCCAGCTCGAGAAAAGGTCCCAGTTGCGGGGCAGCCAGCAGGACCCCGAAGGCCACCATCCCCAGCGGTCCGGCGGCGACCAGCCCAAGCCTTCGGAGCCGGCCGGGGCCGGCTCCGAAGGCGGCTCCGAGTCGGTAAAGGCCGAAGGCCCCGGCCGTCACAAACGAATAAAGGGCGATTTCCGGGTGCCCGCCGTAGAGAATAAGGGCCGTGGCCGCAGCGCCAGCCACAAGCCAGCGCAGGCCGACCCGCCCGGCCGCGGCTCCGTCGGCCCAGCCGGCGACCGCCCACAGCAGGGCCGGTAGCCAGGCCGCCACCGAAAGGACCATCGGCCAGATGGCACTTACGACCATGAAGCCCGAAAAACCGTAGGCCAGGCCCCCGAAAAGGGCCGCCGGGCGGCCGAGGTCCAGCCGCCGCAGGAAAAGAAACATAAAAACGGTCGCCAGCCATTGGTGGAGGGCATTGAACCAGGCGTAGGCCAGGTGCAGGGGAAGAATCCAGAAAAGGACCCCCAGCGGGTAAAGGACCGCCGGCTGGTAGCTTGCCAGGAATGGGGTGCCCCCAAAGATGTACGGGTTCCAGAGGGGAATGTTGCCCCGGCCAAGTTCCGTCCGGGCGAAGGACTTCCAGACGTAGTTCTCTAACAGGAGGTCGGCAAAGAGCTCATTTTGGGGCGGCGGAACGCCCTGTTCGGCGGCAAAGGACCGAAACGGCGGAAACTGGTAAGGGTACTCAGTCGGGACGAGGGTGCCCTGCCCGGTCAGGCCCGGAAAATAGAGGACGATAACCGGCAGGGCCGCTAGGAGCAGGGCTACGAGGTCAGCCTTCCCAGGGGCGCTGCCTTGCGGTTTCGCCATTTGATTTCCAGCACCCGCCAGGCCGCCTCCAGGGCAATCCCGACGGTCATCTTCGAGCGGCCCCGGCTCCGGTCGTTAAAGATAATGGGATACTCGCAGACCCTGAGGCCCGCGAGCTGACAGAGGTAAGCCATCTCGACCTGGAAGGCGTAGCCGTTTGAGACAACCCGGTCGAGAGGGATCCGGGCCAGCGCACCGCCGCGGAAGACCTTGAACCCGGTCGTAGGATCGGCCACCCG
Organism: Chloroflexota bacterium; assembly: GCA_030549955.1. Taxonomy (GTDB): domain Bacteria; phylum Chloroflexota; class Dehalococcoidia; order JAUQQI01; family JAUQQI01; genus JAUQQI01. The sequence goes on along the minus strand of JAUQQI010000045.1, from coordinate 6,450 downwards.
GAGACCAAGGATGAGACGGGCATAAACGCCGCCCCAGCGGCTGAGAAGCCGCCGTAAGAGGCCCCACCGGGGGTCCACCTGCCCCCCAGCAACCCAGCGGGACCCAACCACCACATCATAATCCCGGGTGAGTTCGACCATCGGCACCAGGTAGGCCGGGTCGTGGGAGAAATCGGCATCCATCTGCACAACCAGGTCCGCCCCGTCGGCAAGCACCGCGCGAAACCCAACGACATAGGCCGTCCCCAGCCCAAGTTTGCCAGGCCGGTGAATCACCTTCAGCCGGCCGTCGAGGGACCGGCCCAGCTCCTCGGCAACCCGTCCGGTACCGTCCGGGGAGTTATCGTCCACAACCAGGACCTCAACCCGACCGGGCAGCGGCAACTTGAAAAGGGCGGCGCAGAGCCCCGGTAAGTTCTCGGCCTCGTTATATGTCGGGATTACGACCGCTATCTTCGGCATGGAACCGGGCTAAATTTTAAACGAAAAGCCCGGCCCGTGATCGGATAAAAGACCTGCCCGCTACTCGTAGAGGCGGACCGCCAGCTCGTTTTCGTTCTGCCGGAACACCCTGATCCGGAGGCCAAGCTCCCGGGCTGCGGCCCGCAATCGCATCCGCACGGTCGACAACTTTTCGTTCGGCTCAAGCTGGAATACTTTTGTTTTCCCTTGCCGGTGAAGCTCAGGCAGGTCCCGGAGGGCTTCTTTAAAGCGTTCAACCTCCTGCCGGACCCGACTGCGGGTACGACGGACTTCATCAAGGGCCACTACTCTAACCCGAGCCATCGGCATTTACCTCCATTGTTTTTCGGTATATTTTATCAGAAACCCAGAGATGGATTGGCGTTCGTAAATCTATCTTCCGGTGACATCCGGTTCGGGCTCACTCTCCAGCCCTCCCAATATGAGGTTCCGATACGTTCAGCTGCCCGATGGCTCGCCCTTTACCTTCACCGTCCAATGCAGCAGAGCGACGCCGGGTGGAAGCGCTTGTTAGCCGCCGCGTCGGTTCATTATCACCAAAATCCAGGTCTAACCACCATCAGGACCAGCAACATGAAGGGTATGCCTCGCGACCGGCAGCCTGACCGCGCCCGCTCGCGTCGGCTGAAGCGCAGGCTGTGCCACCTTCTGCCTGAAACCTGACGTTTACAGACCAGAAAAAACTCGCCCTGCCGCAAAGTAACCCGATTGAGTAAGTCACAAAAGAGCGGCTACCTAATCGCTCATAGCGCTGTTATAGTCATTATCGACACTAAATTGCCGTGACAATCGCATCGAGCCGCCCAACGGTTGGCTCAGCCACAGGTGGGGCCTGCCAGCTGAACCCCGGCTGGGCGGCACACCTTACGTCGCGAGGTCCGCCCTGGTTGGAGCCCAGCAGGAGGAAAAGCGGCCAACAAGCCGCTTCCCAAGACCAAAGCAAGACCAGCACCCATGCACAACAAGATCAGTGCGGGAAACGCTTTGTCGAGGACAGACAGTGGGCTCGCTATTCGCTGTTTGTTTATCACGTACTGTACACTTGTCGTCTGTGATTGTAAACGCCCCACTATTGACTAACGGAAACTTCTCCGCCCGGAACCAGCTCCTGTAGGACCGAAGCAGTACTTGGCCACTTGATTCGACGTGGCCCGGCACAATGACCCCTGCTATCCGGAGCGGCGACCCTTAGCCAGCGGCTTTCTCCAGCGTCCGTTCCACGCGGGCGACGACATCCCGGACCATCAGGGGCCGGCGCAGAACCTTGACCCTATGACCTGGCTTCAAATCGGCCCGGGCCAGGTCGGTCGGGCCGATGCTCAGCAGAATCGGAACGCCCCTGGCTTCCTTTTCAAGCTCGCGTAAATCCGCATCCGAAAGGAGGAGCTGGGTCGTGTCCACGAGAATCAGGTCAGGGGGCCACGGCCGCTGGCGCAGGTATTCGAGGCCATCGGCCAGGGAATCCAGGGCGTGGACACAGTGGCCGTTCTCTTCGAGTTCGGCCTTCAGCAGAATCCGCACCTGCCAGGACCCGCTTACAAGGAGTATCTCCGCCATCGTCATCCTCCCCTACCGCTTCGGGATGGGGCCGCCGGTCACCCGACCGCTGGGTACCCGGCGGACCACCTGGCGACCTCAGATCCGGGACCCGGAAGGCCACGCAACCCGCCGCTCCGGCCGCCCGTGTCCGACTACCACCGTTGATTATAACCCGCAAGCCCGGCTACCCGTTACTTTTGACACGGATCGTGTCAGGTGCTAGGATTCTATTGGAGGTGGCGCAGTGGCGGGCCAGTCAGCCTGTTTTATCGGCCGGGCTGCCCGGCTTGTGGAACTCCACGTAAATACCCTCCGCAAGTACGAGCGGCTCGGCCTGCTCGAACCGGTCCGCACCGACGGCCGGCGCCGGCTCTACTCGCCGGCCGATATCGCCCGACTCCGCCAGATCAAGTACCTGGTTGAGGAGCGGGGCGCAAACCTGGCCGGCGTCGAGTTGCTCCTGCGGGTTTCAACCCGCCTGCTTGAACTTCGCCGGCTCATTGCCGGGTCTGCTGACCTGACACCCGGCCAGCTTGTGGGCCTCGTCGACGAGGTGCTGGCCGAGCTCGGCATCAAGAATCCCAACTTCCAAGAGGATGGTGGTCTGGAGCTATGACCGAACAGCAGGAGCAGCCCGAAATCCGACCCGAGACTGAATCGGCTGAACCTGCCCCGGCGGAAAACAACCTCCTCGCCGAGCTGGAGGCCGCCCGACGGCAGAGTGAGGAGTACCTTGCCGTGCTCCAGCGGCTTCAGGCTGATTTTATCAATTACCGCAAGCGGGTCGAGCAGGAATTCGACGAGCTGGCCCGGGCAACCCGGGCCCGGGTCATCCAGCGGTTTCTCCCGATCCTTGATGACTTTGAGCGGGCCCTCCGGCACCGGCCCACCAACGGCGTTGAGGCCAACTGGGCCGAGGGGATCGCCCTGATTTACCGCAAGCTCTGGCAGGTCCTCGAGGCGGAAGGCCTCAAAAAGATCGAGCCGGTCGGGGGCAAATTCGACCCCTGGGAGCACGAGGCCGTGGCCAGCGAGGAGACCGACGCCGCCGAGGAGGGTGAGATCCTCGAGGTTCTGCGGCCCGGCTATAAGCTCGACCACCGTGTGATCCGCCCGGCCCAGGTCAAGGTCGCCCGGCGGCCGGCCGGAGCTTCGGGGGCTGAACCGGCCCCCGGCCTCTAAGGGGAGATGGCACCGATGGAATATAAGGACTATTACAAAATCCTGGGCGTACCCCGAAACGCTTCTGAAGAGGAGATTCGTCGGGCCTACCGGCGGCTGGCCAAACTTTACCACCCGGACCGGAATCCGGGCAATAAGGAGGCCGAGGAGAAGTTCAAAGAAATAAACGAGGCTTACGAGGTCCTCTCCGACCCGGAAAAGCGCCGCCGCTACGATGCCCTCGGCGCCAACTGGCAGCTTTACGAGCAGTGGGCCCGGTCCGGGGCGGGAGCCCAGGGTCAGCCCTTTGACTGGAGCATTTTCGGTTTCGAGCCGCCCGGTCGCGGCCGCCGGACCGGCTCCCGGCGGGTCTACGAAACCCTCGAAGACCTGCTCGGCGGCGATATCTTCTCCGACTTCTTCCGAACGTTCTTCGGCGAGTTTGAGCGAGCAACCGGCCGCCGGACCGCCCGGGGCGTTGAGCAGGAGCTCGAAGTCGCCCTGGCCGACGCCTACAGTGGGGCGGTAAGGGCCTATGACATCATCGGCCCCGACGGCCGGGCGCGGCGGGTGGACATCCGGATTCCGCCTGGTGTTCGGGATGGGGACCTCATCCGGGTCCCGGTCCCCGGCCTGGGCGACCTGGCCTTCCGGGTCAGGATTCGCCCTGACCCCCAGTTCGAGCGTAAGGGCGACGACCTCTACGTTGAGATCCCGGTCCGGCTGACGACCTGTGTCCTGGGGGGCGAGGTCGAGGTCCCAACCCCGACCGGGAAGCTCATCCTCAAGATTCCCCCGGGAACCCAGAACGGGCAGGTCTTCCGCCTCCGGGGCCAGGGCATGCCCAGGCCCGACAACCCGGCCCTCCGGGGCGACCTTTTCGCCCGGGTCCGGGTCGTCCTGCCAACCCGCCTCACTGACCGGCAGCGGGCCCTCTTCGAGGAGCTGGCAAAGCTCGAAACGGCC
>JAUQQI010000045.1:0-2221 GCA_030549955.1 Chloroflexota bacterium | reverse complement strand
AACCGGCCGGCCCGGCCGCCAGCTCCAGCAGGACGGCGACGTCGCCCAGCGACTCAAATTCGCCCAGGGCTTCTAAAAGCTCCTTCGCCCGGCCCACCCCCAGGGTCGGACCTGCCAGGTCCAGAAACTTCTCGGCCAGCTCGGCCTCCGTCATCGGATTCGCCGGTGTCCCCTTCTGCCCGTGGACACTCCGCCGGTAGCTGCTGCCATCAGCCAGGGCAATCTCCACGACGGCTTCATCCGGCCTTAAGTTGCTGTCGGCCTCGACCCGGACCCGGTCTAAAAGCGCCCGAACCTCCGGCCGGCGCACCGCCTCATCCGTAAACTGGGCCTCCCCCGCCTTGCCGTCGGCCCAGGCCACCGCCGCCGCATAGTAAATACTGAACTTACCCTGCAACCCCGTCTCCGGCCCCCTTATCCCCGTCAGCTCTAAACCCAGCGGGTTCACCCGGGCCCGCAGGCCCTCAAGCCGCTCAACCCCGCCGCCACCCAGCTCGGCCCGCAGCTCCAGGACCGCCTGAATCGTCGGGTGGGTGACTAGCCCGCAGGCAAAGGGCTTAAAAGAATTTCCCTCAATTTCCCAGCGCTCGCCCAGACCCGCCGCCAGCGCCGTCGGCTTTCCCCCAGCTTCCGCCGTCACCGAAATATACCCGAGCCGGCCGCTAAGGCCGTTCGGGGCCGCCGTAAAGCCCCGGGCCGCCAGCTGGGCCGAAATAACCCCGTTGGCGGCCGCCCGGCCGGCGTGGAGCGACTTGGCCATCGTCCCAAAGTTCACCCGGAGACCCCCGGCCTGGGTCGCCGCCAGGCTTAAGGCGATAGCCGTCATCTGAGCATCAAGGCCGAGCAGCCGGCTCACGGCAGCTGCAGCCGCCATCGACCCGGCCGTGCCGGTCATGTGCCAGCCCCGCTCATAGTGCGAGGGCCAGAGGGCCCGGGCAACCCGGACCCCAGCTTCGAACCCGACAACGTAAGCTTCAAGAACCCGTCGTCCATCGGCCCGCATCGGTTCGGCCACCGCCAGCAGGGCCCCGCAGAGGGGGGCGCTCGTGTGCAGGATGACTTCCGGGTGGGTGTCATCAAAGTCGAGGATGTGGGCAAAGGTGCCGTTTAAGAGGGCAGCCCGGTCGGGGCTGGTCTTAAAGCCGTGGCCGAGGACAGTGCTGGCCGGCTTTTCGGCCGATTCCCGGGCCCAATCTGCAAGAATCCGGGCCGCCGGCCAGCGGGCGCCGGCCAGGGCGACCCCGAACCAGTCGAGAAAGCCAAACCGGGCAAGCTTGAGGGTCGTGGCCGGGAAACGGTCAAAGGTCGCCACAATCTTCGCCAGTTGACTTACCTCGTCCACGGGCGTCCCCCCTTTAATCTCAGACTCGGTTGAGGCTAACAGAAAGCCTCCCCGCTTTTCAAGACGCGGCGAGTTCGGCCATCAGCCGCTCGAGGCCCTGCAGCCAGTTCCGGCCCAGGTGGGCCCGCGCGACCCGGAGCTGGGTCGGTCCGCCCTCGAGGGGGAGTTTAAGCCGGCGGGCCAGATCCTGCCAGCCGCCGGCCCCGGCCGGCCGCCGGAAGTTAATAATAACCTGGCCGTCGTACGTCGTTATTGACTCGATCCCGGCCCGGCCGCCGAACAGTTTGAGTCTGACAAGACTGAGCAGGTTCTCCACTGGTGACGGGTAGGGACCGAACCGGTCCCTAAGCTCGGAAGCCAGGTCCTCAAGTTCGGCGAGGTCCCGGACCCCGGCGAGCCGGCGGTAGACCTGGAGCCTCAGGCTCACATCGCCAACGTAGTCTGCCGGCAGGTAGGCGGGCAGGGGCAGGTCGACGGCAGTGGGCGGCGCGGGCGGGACCGCCGGGCGGGGGCGTTCCCCCTTAAGTTCGGCGACGGCCTCAGCCAGGAGCTTGCAGTAGAGCTCGAAGCCGACGGCCGCAATGTGGCCGCTCTGCTCCACCCCGAGCAGGTTTCCGGCACCCCGGATCTCCAGGTCCCGCAGTGCAATCTGATAGCCGGCCCCGAGTTCCGCCGCTTCCAGGATCGTCCGCAGCCGGCGGCGGGCCGCCTCGGTCAGCCGCTTGCCGGGCCCCGTGAGAAAATAGGCGTAGGCCTGATTGCTCCCCCGGCCAACCCGGCCCCGGAGCTGGTAAAGCTGGGCTAGCCCGAACCGGTCGGCGTCGTCCACAATCAGGGTGTTGACGTTCGGCAGGTCGATTCCCGCTTCGATGATCGTCG
>JAUQQI010000237.1 GCA_030549955.1 Chloroflexota bacterium | reverse complement strand
CCTACGACGTCGGCATTTCCAGCGAGTGGGCGACGCCCTCCCTTTTCGAGGACGGACTTCGCCTGGAGGATGTTGTCAACCGCCGGTTCGGTCACCGGCTCCACCTCTGGGACCTGCGCCGCCGCCGACATCTCAAGGCCCTCGACCTGGGCGCCGACTACCAGATGGTCCTCGAGCTCCGCCCCGCCCACGACCCCACGAAGGCTTACGGGTTCGCCGGGGTGGTAGTGAACGTCCAGGACCTTTCGAGCTCCATCTGGCTCTGGTACCAGGATGGGAACGACTGGCAGGTCCGGAAGGTCATCGACATCCCGGCCGAGCCGGCCGACCCCGAAAAGCTGCCGCCGATGCTCAAAGACCTCCGGGCGGTGCCACCCCTGGTCACCGACATCGACCTTTCGCTGGACGACCGTTTTCTTTACGTTTCATGCTGGGGAAGCGGCGAGCTGCGCCGGTACGACGTCTCCGACCCCTTTAACCCGCAGCCGGCCGGGATTGTTCAAGTTGGGGGCATCCTCCGCCAGGCCCCCCACCCCAAGGCCGGGCCCCTGAACGGGGGTCCGCAGATGGTGGAGGTGAGCCGGGACGGCCGGCGGCTCTACGTGACCAACTCCCTTTACAGCTCATGGGACGACCAGTTCTATCCCGGGCTGAGGGGCTGGCTGGTCAAAATCGATGCCGACCCGACCGGAGGCCTGCGCCTCGACCCGGACTTCTTCGTGGACTTTGCCCAGATCCGGCCCCATCAGGTCAGGCTGCAGGGCGGAGACAGCTCGTCGGACTCGTTCTGCTACCCGTGACAAGCATCTGGTCGTGGTTGCTTGCGGCCGCCCTCGGCGCCTACCACGGCCTGAATCCGGCGATGGGCTGGCTTTTTGCGGCCGCCCTCGGCCTGCAGGAGAAGCGGCGGTCGGCGGTTCTCGCCGCCCTCATTCCCATCGGTCTCGGGCATCTGGCGGCGACCAGCCTCGCCGTCGGGGTGTTGACGGCCGCGGGACTGGTTTTGCCCGTGCAGCTGGTCAAGGTCGTCGTCGGCCTCGGCCTGGCGGGGTTCGGCCTTTACCGGCTCCGGTGGCTGCGTCACCCGGTCCGAGTCGGGTTTCGGGTTGGATTTGGTGACCTCGGCCTCTGGTCGTTCATCATGGCCTCGGCCCACGGGGCCGGGCTGATGCTTGCCCCGGTCGCCCTGGCCCTGCCGCCCCACCCCGGACACACCCCGGCCGCGCCCCTTTCAGCGGCCGGCCTCGCCTTCGTCCACGGCCTGACGATGTTCCTGACGGCCGGGCTGACCGCCCTCGTGGTCTACGAGTGGGTTGGGGTTGAAATCCTGCGCCGGGCCTGGTTTAACACCGACCTGCTGTGGGCCTTCACCCTGGTCGCCGCCGGAATCCTGACCGTCATCCTCTGAGGACGGTCAGGGTCGGAAACCGTCGGCCGAGAACCTGGCCGGCATCGGCCCCAAGCCAGCTTTCAAGGACCGTCGCGTAGACGCTTCGAAAATCGGTCTCGAACTTCAAATTGCCGTTGTCGAGCTGGCCGAGGTCCGGCGGGGAGCCGTAAAGGCCGCCCCGGACCCGGCCCCCCAGCAGAAACATTGGGGCCGCCGTCCCGTGGTCGGTGCCGCGGGAACCGTTCTCGGCGACCCGCCGGCCGAACTCCGACCAGGTCAGGACCAGCACCCGGTCCAGGTGGCCCCTGGCCCTCAGGTCGGCGTAGAAGGCGGCCAGAGCGTCGCCCAGGGCCTGGAGCAGAGCCTCGTGGGTGCGGGCCTGCCCGGCGTGGGTGTCGTACCCACCCTGGATGATGTACCCGACCCGAAGGCCAAGGCCCTGGTCGATCAGGGCCGCAAAGAGCCCCAGCCCCACCCCCAGGGCGGTCTGCGGATAATCGACCGCTGGTCGGTACGCTCCGAGAGCCTGTTGAAGCTGGGCCATCCCGACTGCCGCCCCGACCGACGCCGACTCGAAAACGGCGGCGTAAGGAGCGGGCGGCCGGTAAGTGCGGTAAAGTCGCTCCAGGGTCGTCTGCCGGGCTGCCCTGAGAGCCGGATACCTGGGGTCAGCCCCCAGCCTGAAGGCTTCCGGCCCCCCAATCACCGCGGCCGCATTTGGCGGACAGCAGAGGGCCGGTGGAAGCCTGGCGCCGAGAGCCACGGCCCCCAGGGGATGCCCCTGGCTGTCCACTGCTCCGGCGACAATCTTCGAGAGCCAGCCGGACTGCCGGCCCCGCTCGGGGTCGGCAGTCTGCCAGATGTCCATGGCCTCAAAGTGGGAGAGGCTCGGATGGTCGTAGCCGACCCCCTCAATAACCGCCAGTTGGCCGTCGGCCCAGACCCGAGAGGGCAGGGTGAAGGCCGAGGCCAGCGGTCAGCGGAATGACGGTTTCCGGCCGGACGGCGAGAGTCGGCCGGGCCGAATAGTAGCGGCCGTCCTGATGCGGGACCACGGTGTTCAGACCGTCGTTGCCGCCGGCAAGCTGGACGACAATCACGGTCCGGTCGCCCCCGTCGGAGAGGACCACCCGGCTCCCGTCGCCGATGGCCGTTCGAAGGGCCCGGATAAAAATATCTGGCATGTAGATGCCGGCCCCAATCCCGACCAGGGACGACCTTAAAAACTCGCGCCGGTCAATCATGGCGAACCCCCTGGATTTCTTCAGGCCAGGTGATACTCCGGGAGGGCCAGCATCAGGTAAATAATCCCCCGGCCCCGGCCGTCAAACCAGCGGGCCGGGTCGATGCCGGGTTCGGACCCAAAGTCAAGCAAAATCGCCCTCTGCTCGGCCCCCAGGTTACCGTCCAGCAGAAGCTCCCCGAGCCGGTCAACAAACGCGGCCGAATCGGACGGCAGGCGACCGTCCGGGAACCAGATGGCCGGTTTCAGCTTTACCCCCTGCCGGTCAGTTGCCACCCGGTTGGCGAAGTTCAGGCGGGCAATCCAGGTCGCAGTGTTGAGCCAGGCCGCACCGCCCGGCCAGCCGGCAACGTTGGGCGGGTTAAAGAGGGCCTGACCCATCTGTCCGACCAGGGCCGGGAGGCCGACCCCGTCGGTCTCGGCCCCGAGCTGACGCAGAGCCCCGGCGGAGTACTCCGCCGGTGACTTCACCAGGCTCCGGTATGCCGCCGGCGACCGGAATTCCGGCAGGCTGAAGACCCTGCGGACGGCGGCCTTAATCGAGTAGCCGGTCGCCCGCAGGGTTCGGGCCACTTCTTCGACGCCCTCGGGGGATGGGTCGGGCCGGACAAAGAACCTGAGAAGCTTGCCGGCAAGGAACGCGGCCGCGGCCGACTGGTCAATTATTATGTCGACTATATCGTCCGGTCCCCAGGGGCCGGTTCGGCCGAGGACGGTCTTTATCCCGTCGTCGTGGCGGGCCCGAACGAAGGCCAGCCTTCCTTCCCGGTCAAGGGCGAAGCCGGTGAAGGCCCGAGCCGCTTCCCGGACGTCCTGTTCGGTGTAGTTCCCGACCCCAAGGGTGAAGAGTTCCATGAGTTCCCGGGCGTAGTTCTCATTCGGCCGACCCCGAACGCTCCCCGGGATGTCGAGCCAGCGCATCATGGCCGGGTCCCGGGCAATGCCCTTTAATATCATGCCGTAGTCGGCGACGGCGTGCTCCCGCAGAAACCGGTTCTGGGCCACCATCAGGGGTGCCGGGGCTTTGGTGAGGCCTGCGGTTAAAAGGCCGTGCCAGAAGAGGGTGAGTTTCTCCTCCAGGGGGCGGGCGGTGTAGGCCATCGGCAGAAGCCACCAGCGCTGGATATCCCGGGGCTTCGAGAGGTCCAGGTTAAGGCCGCCCAGCCGGGCCTCGAGGCCGTCGTTCGGCACCTGTTCGTAATTAACCAGGCGGTTGACCGCCCCCTCCCAGCCGAGGGCCTGGTAAGCTTCCAGCTCCCCTGGGGCGGCTCCGAACCCGGCCCGGCGCATCAGGTGGCTGAACTGCTCCCGCTCCGAGAGGTTCCGGTCGACGCGCCGGGCTCCGGCGGCTCCAGTGATGGCCAGAGCGGCCCCGAGGCCGGCCAGCGCAAGGCCGTTTAGAATGTCCCGGCGGCTTCGGGCCATCCGAATCCCTTCGTAGCCGACCCGGGGCGATCGTTGCCCCGGCCCGGTCAGTTCAGGTTGTCAGACGCCGGTAAAGGGTCGGCAGACGTTTGGGCAGGGCGTAGATATTGCTTAAAAGCTCGTAGCCGATGTCGCCGCACATCGACTTGAGGTAATCGTGCCCCAGCTTATCAATGGAAAGGCAGAACGGAATGATGCTGCGCTGTTTGGCCTCGAGCAGGGCCTTCTTCGTGTCGTGGATGGCATACTGGCGCTCGGCCTGGGCCCCGGGATCATCCCCCACCGGCATGAGCAGGGGGCCTGAGAGCCCCTGGAGCAGGTAGCGGAAGTCGACCGGATCCCGGCCGTAGTCGTGGTCCTGGGGCCGGCCGTCACTTATCAGGAACAGGATCCGGGTTCGGGCTTCGGCCTGCTCCAGCTTGTAAATAGCGTGGCGGATCGCCGTACCCATCCGGGTCGCCCGGGCCGGGGCGATCCGGTCGATCCGGCCCTTGACCCGCTCGGAGAACGGTTCGTCAAGGTCTTTGATAATGTAAAACTCGACGTTTTCCCGACCGTGGCCCGAAAATCCGTAGATCCCGTAGGTGTCCCCGATGGATTCGAGGGCAGTAATTAGAAGAACAAGACTTTCTTTCTCGAGGTCGATAATTCGCTTGGCCCGAACCCGCCAGCTCCGTCCCGGGTCCGGCTCGCCGTACCAGCGGCCGCCCGGTTCGATGGTCTCGCCGGTTGAGGCGCTCATATCCAGGAGGAAGGCGACAGCCACGTCCCGCTCCACCTTGTTCCGGCGGGAGTAAACCTTCTCGGACGGCGCCTGACCGGCCCGCTTTTCGAGGACCGCCTCGACGACCGCGTCGAAGTCGAGCTCTTCGCCGTCCCGCAGGCGCTTGACCTTACGGAGGAGTTCCGGCCGGAGCATTTCGAACTGCCGGCGAATGTCGTAAACCACCGGGGCGTAAGTTCGGAGCACCCGGTCGAAGTAGGCGGGGCTCCCCTCCTCGACCGGCCGCTGCCTGAGCCGGCACCAGGCCGGCCGGTAATCCCGGGCCCGGTAGTCCCACTCGTCGTAGTAGAACCACTGCTCGGCTTCCTCCGGGTGGGGCTGGGCCGGGGCAGTCCCCGCCCGATTGGTGCTTTCGGCTTCCAGAACCTTGACGAGCCGGGGCTGGGCCGGCTGCTCGACCTCGGCACTCTTTTCGACCAGGTCGTTGAGCTGAACCTTCTGCTCCTGGCTCTGCTCGCCCCGGGCCTCCCGCATCTCCTGGAGGGTCTGCACCAACTCGGGCTTGAAGTCGCCCCGATACTCGACGTCGGGCGGGCTCTCGTAGGGTTCCTCCTCGGGGCTCGCCTCGCCCTGCTCGGCCTGGGCGTTGGCCGCCTGAAACTGATTGACCAGCTCGTCCAGGTTTTCCGGCGTCTGCTCGGCGTCGCCCGGTGGCTCGACCTGCTCCTGCTGTTCGTCCTCCTGAGGGGGTGTATTCGGAATCTCCCGGGCGAGAATGTAAAGCCGGACAGTTGCCTCCGCCGCATCCTCGACCGTCGCCTCCGGCCGCCGGAGCCGATTTAAGATGCCGAGTCCCCGCCGGAGGTGGTCGGCGTACCGCTCCGGAAACTCGACCGAGTCAACCACGTTCAGGCTGAAGCGAATCAGACCCTCGACGAAGGCCTGACGCAGCGGGAGAACCTGGAGGGGCGGTCGCCGACCGGCCGACCACCGCTGAAGCTCGGTGTAAGCCCGCCGGATTCCGGCGTACTCCCTGACAACCCGGGTGTCAACCCGGGTATCCTCGGCGACTGTAAAAAGGTCCCGGGCAAGGCGCCGGTCCGCGAAGAGGTCAAAGAACCGTTCGAAGTCGCTCAGGGCGGGCCCGTTCCGGCGCCCGTCCACGACCTCTTCGAGCCGGGGCCGCACGCTTTCAAAAAGTGCGGCGGCCCGGTCGTAGTCGAACTCGAAGGTCCCAAATTCCAGGTGGCCGGCCTGGTGGGTGGCATAGACCTTAAAGGCTTCGAAGTTCTGGGCCTGGGTCGGAAAGATACCGAGGCGGGAGGGCAGGTAGACCGCCCGCCCCTCGGTCGTCGGCTTCTCGACGCTCGTCCAGCCAATGCCCCGTTCAACGAGCTCCTCGGCCGATCGGACCTCCAGGGCCCGTCCGGTCAGGGCCCGGCAGTAAAGCTCAAGCACCCCCTTCACCGACTCAAGGTCAAGGCCCGGCATCAGCTTCCGGACGGCGGTGAGGGCCCGCTGAGACTGCAGCCGGAAGTAGGCTAAGCCGGCCGCATGATTCTGCTGGAGGAGGCTGAGGCCCTCGGCCACCCAGAGCCGGAGTCCGTCCGGCGAAAGGGAGTCCAGCAGGCGGGGGCCAGTTTTAATGAATTCGACGGCCGCAGCCGGGGAGAACCGACCGACCTGGTCGGCCAGGGTCAAGATTTGGCCCTGGGCTGCCGGCTCGAGACCCGCCAAGACCTCCACCCCCTCGGTGAACAGGGAGAAGAGCTTCTCCCGGGCCTGGTCAGCCATGCCCGAGGCGAGCCGCAGAAAGGTCGCCCGGTGGGCCTCAGCAAGCTGCTGGAGGGCCCGCGGGCTCACCTCCAGGAGGGGCCGGGTCGCCCGCCAGTTCAGGTCGGTAACCTGAACCGCCAGCCGCAGGACCTCACCCCGCAGGCCGGGCTCAACTTCGGTCAGAAGCCGCGGGAGAATTCCGAGGCACTGGGCCGCCAGGTCCTGGGACCGCCGGGCCAGCCGCTCCGTCAGGGCAACGGCAATCCGGATGCCTTCAGGGTCCAGGAGCCGTGAAAGGACCGGCGCCACGTCGATGAACTGGCAGACCAGAGCGGCATTGGCCTGGGTGTTCGCATAGAGGCGCGTGGCGAGATAGCCGTAGTGGAGGACCTCCTCGAACTCCACCGCCCGGACCAGGTCCGGGGTACCCCGGACAAAGGCACTGCAGACCGGCTGCGAAAGGTGGCCGAGCCGCCGGACAAGCTGCGTCCACCGGACCAGCTCGGACAGGTCCATCAGCCGGGCCACCTGGGGATAGACCCGGAAGAGTTCGAGGGCAGATTCCCAGCCCCGGTAGGAGTCCCGGGCGAGCTCGAGGCCTGTCTCGCCCAGGAGCCGGGTTAGCTCACCCCCGTCACCGAGCTGCCGGCAGGCCCGCCGGTACTCGGCCGCCAGCGACGGCGAAATCGTCGAAATCTCGGCGTCGAAAAGGCTTTCGTGCCCCAACCTTTATTACCCCCTGCCAGGCGCTCTCCCTCAAGGCGACCGCTGTATGGTTTATATTAATTTTACCCTATCGGCCGCGGTTTTCGGCTGCCACCTTCAGTCGACCGGCGGCCGGCGGCGGTGCCAGTCGGTCGCTCGCTGGTACGCATCGCCCACCCGCAGAATCGTCTTCTCGTCAAAGGGCCGCCCGACCACCTGCAGGCCTACCGGCAGCCCCTGCCCGTCGAACCCGCAGGGGATAACCAGGGCTGGAAATCCCACCAGGTTGAAGGGACTGCTGAACCGGGTCAAAGTGCTGCGGACGTCATAGTCCCGCCCGTTGATTTCAACCCGGGCCTGACCGATTCGGGGAGCCGTAACCGGGGTAGCCGGGGTCACGAGCACCTCGACGTCCTGAAGGGCGTCGAGCACCTGCCCGAGGATAAGCCGGCGTGCCCGCTGGGCGTGCAGGTAGACGGCCGCCGGCACCGTCAGGCCGAACTCCAGCCGCGCCCGGACATCCGGCCCGTAATCGGCGGCCCGAACGGCGATAAGCTGCTGGTGGACCGCGGCTGCCTCGGCCATGATTATTACGGTGGCGGCCGCACCTGCATACTCGATAAACGGCAGCGCAACTTCCCGGATTTCAGCCCCCAGCCCGGCCAGGGTTTCGACGGCGGCCCGGACTGCCTTCTCGACCCCGGCTGAGACCTCATCAAAGAAAAAGTTTGCCCCAACCCCCACCCGGACCCCCCGGATATCGCCGGTCAGGGCAGTCCGGTAGTTCTCGCCGGGAACGTTCGCCGAGCCCGGGTCCGCCGGGTCAAACCCGGCGATGGCCTCCAGGATAATGGCGAGGTCAGCCACCGACCGGGCGAGGGGGCCGCAGTGGTCAAGGGACCAGGCCAGCGGAAAGACCCCGGACCGGCTCACACGGCCGTAGGTGGGCTTCAGGCCGCTCACCCCGCACAGGGAGGCCGGAATCCGGATTGACCCGCCGGTATCTGACCCCATCGACCCGTAGCCGATACCGGCCGCCACCGCTACCCCAGAGCCCCCGCTTGACCCCCCGGGCACGCGGTCGGGGTCCCACGGGTTCCGGGCCGGTCCGTAGTGGGGGTTGTTGCTGGTCACGCCGTAGGCGAACTCGTGCAGGTGGTTTTTGCCGAAGATCACCGCCCCGGCCGCCTTGAGCCGCCGGACCACTTCACAGTCCGAGCCGGCCACCCGGTCAGCAAAAATCTTTGACCCGGCCGTGTTCGGTACGCCCGCTACCGCAAAGATGTCCTTCACCGACAGCGGAATACCGTGGAGGGGACCCCGCCAGTTTCCCCCGATAATTTCGGCCTCGGCCGCCCGGGCCGCGGCCAGGGCTTCATCGGCCATCAGGCTGATAAACGCATTCAGCCGGGGATTGACCTTTTCGGCTCGGTCCAGGACAGCCCGGACCAGGTCGACGGGCGAAGTCCTGCGGGTTCGGACAAGCTCAGCGGCCTCGGTGAGCGACAGGTAGCAGAGGTCCGTCGCCGTCCCGGGCACGCCCACGGCCGGCTCCGCCGGCGGACGTCGTTCGCCGCCGGCTGGGCTGAGACCGCCCCAGGCGAAGACCGTGGCCGGTTCGTACTCGACGACTTCCAGTTCGACCAGCCGCTCGACGGTGCGGCGCAGGCCCTCGACCAGCGGCCGAACCTCCGCCGCGACTTCCGCCGGGACGTTTTCCAGGAGCCGGGTCAAGACCGCTTCGTCGGGGATGAGCATCGGTCCAGGCCTCCTCGGTTCAGGTTGAGGGTTGAGCCCCGGTCCGGAAGCCTCCGGAAGGGATCGTCAGCCCGAAGAGATTTTAAACCAATCGGACGCGGACGACGGCGTAAACTAGAAACGGCCATAACTTAAGGGGGTGCAAAGGGATGGAGTTTGTTCGCTGGCTCGATGAGGCCGGGACCCTCCCCGAACTGGGCGGCAAGGCCGCCGCAGTTCGGGACCTTTTCCGGTTCGGCTTCCCCGTTCCGCCGGGCTTTTGCCTCCTGACCGCCGCTTACCGCCGGTGGCAGGAGGCCGGCCGGCCGGACCGACTCCCGGCTGAGGTTGCCGCTGAGCTCAGGGCCGCCGTCGACCGGCTCCTTTCCCTCGCAACGCCCGACTTTGTTCCCCTTCTGGCCGTCCGGTCGTCGGCTGTTTCGGAAGACTCCCCGGCCGCCTCCTTCGCCGGTCAACTCCTCACCCGGCTTGGGGTGCCCCCGGCCGGGGTCGAACCGGCGGTGCTGGAGGTCTGGGCCTCGGCGGCGCATCCGGGGGTGAAGGCCTACGGCCGCCGGTTGGGGGCCGCCGGGCCGGAGCCGGCCGTCCTGATCCAGCTCATCGTGCCGGCCGAGGCCGCCGGGGTCGTCTTCACCGCGGAACCCGTGACGGGTGACCCGACCCGGCTGGTGGTGAACGCCGCCTGGGGTTTGGGCGAAGGGGTCGTTGCCGGCCTGGTCAACCCCGACCACTGGGTCATCGAGAAGGCGACCGGGCGCGTCCTGGAGGCCCGGCTTGGAGATAAGGAAGTTATGGTGGTCCTCGACCCGGTCGGCGGTACCCGCCGGACCGCAACCCCGGCCGAGCTCCGCCGTAAACCCGCCCTGGGCGCCGAAGTTCTTGACCAGGTCTGGCGGCTAGCCTGCCAGGTCGAGGCCCGGCGTGGCGTTCCGCAGGATATCGAATTTGCTGTGGCCCGGGGGCGGATTTACATTCTGCAGGCCCGGCCCGTGACGGGCCCGGCGGCCGAAGGGTGGGTCTCGGAGTTTGACACCGAAACGGACCCGGACACCGTCTGGACCGCGGCAAACATCCAGGAGGTCCTGCCCGGCCTGATTACGCCCCTCACCTGGTCGGCCATGCAGGAGAACCTTAACTACGCCTTCCGGAAACCTTACCTGGAAACCGCCACCCTGACCGACCCCAACCGTATCTTTGTCGCCCAGTTCTACGGCCGGGCATTTCTGAGCGTCAGCGCCCTGCGGGACGTCGCAGCCCGGGCCATCGGCACGTCCCCGGAAGCAGTCG
>JAUQQI010000259.1 GCA_030549955.1 Chloroflexota bacterium | reverse complement strand
CGCATTCCCCGATCCCGTCGGGCCGCTGGTACATCGCCCGGGTCGGACAGACGGACACGCAGGGCGGGTTTGCACAGTGGTTGCAGCGGGTGACCTGAAAGTAGCGGCGGGTGCTGGGGAATGTGCCCTTCTCCATGTATTTAACCCAGGTCCGAAAAACCCCCAGGGGCACGGCGTTCTCCACCTTGCACGCGACCGTGCAGGCATGGCAGCCGATGCACCGGGCCTGGTCGATTAAAAAGCCGTAAGTCGTCATCGGCTCACAGTCCTGAAGCTATTTTAAGGCTCAGTTTCGGCCCTGCCCATCCGCCATCGGGAAGATTTTAGCCTACCGTACGGGAGAATCACCCGTTGGCCACCTGGCATTATACCCGGTGGCCCCGGCGCCTGCCGGGCCGGGACCCACTGCCGGAGTAACTCCTCACTGGAAACGTCAGCCGCCGGTTTGGTAATATAAAGTTGAGTTTACAGCTAAACAATAACGGGGGCGGCGGCCAATGCGCATTTCAATGAAAGCCGACTACGGCATCCGGGCGATGGTGGACCTTGCCCGTCACTACGGGGAGGGCCCGGTCCAGACCAGCGAGATTGCGGCCCGCCAGCTCATCCCCGAGCCTTACCTTGACCAGCTCCTTACGGTCCTGCGCAAGGCCGGGCTAATCCGGAGCATTCGGGGCCCCCAGGGCGGGCACATGCTGGTTCGGCCCCCGACCCAGATAACAATGGGCGAGGTAATCGCGGCCCTGGAAGGGAATATCACGGTCCTCGACTGTCTGGAGGATATAGGGGCCTGTCAGCTCTCGGAGCGGTGCGGCCAGCGGTCGGTCTGGCAGGAAATCCGGACGATGACCCGGCGGGTCCTGGAGTCGGTAACCATTCAGGACCTGCTGGAGCGGGAGGAGCAGGCCGAAGTCCGGGTCATGTATCACATTTAGGCTCAAGGAGTTGCGGTGGCCAGGACTATCCGTAAGGCTTCGACCCGTCCGAAGGTGGCGGACAGCGTGCTGGACCTGATCGGAAACACGCCGATGGTCCGGCTCAACCGGCTCCCAAAACCCGGCTCGGCGACCATCTACGCCAAGCTTGAGTCCCTGAACCCGGCCGGGAGCGTCAAGGACCGGATCGCCCTTGCGATGGTTGAGGCGGCCGAACGGGCCGGCATTCTCAAGCCGGGTGACACCATCGTCGAGCCGACCAGCGGCAACACCGGCATCGGACTGGCGATGGTTGCGGCCGTCAAAGGTTACCGGCTGATTCTGACGATGCCGGAGGATATGAGCATCGAACGCCGCCGGCTCCTTCAGCGGTTCGGGGCGGAGATCGTTCTTACCCCGGCCATCGAAGGCATGACCGGGGCCGTTTACGCGGCTCAGGAACTGGTCGCCAAGCACGGCTATTTTATGCCCCAGCAGTTCGAGAACCCGGCAAACCCCGAAATCCACCGGCAAACCACGGCCCGGGAGATTCTCGAGGCCACCGACGGCCGGGTTGATGCCGTCGTCATCGGTATCGGAACCGGCGGAACCATTACGGGGGTCGGGGAAGTCCTCAAACAGGAAGTGCCCGGGGTCCTGGTGGTGGGGGTCGAGCCGGCCCGGGCGCCGGTCCTGGCTGGGGGAAAGTTCCGGCCCCACGCCATCCAGGGCCTGGGTGCCAGCTTCGTGCCGGGCGTGCTCAACCGGAAGGTTATCGACGAGCTCATTCACGTCCGGGACGAGGACGCTATCGCCACGGCCGCCCGGCTCACCCGGGAGGAGGGCCTGCTGGTAGGCGTCTCTTCCGGGGCCAACGTCTTTGCCGCCCTCCAGGTCGCCGAGCGGCTCGGGGCGGGCAAGGTGGTCGTTACGGTCCTGCCGGATACCGGCGAACGCTACCTGACAATGCCATTTTGACTGACGGAGGATGATGGTGAAGATGCCGGTTCGCGTCTATATCGGAACGCCGCTCAGGCGATTCACGGGCAACCTGGCCCGGGTTGAGGTCGAGGCCCGGGACGTGGCCGAGGCCCTCGACCGGCTCTCGGCCCGTTTCCCCGGCCTGCGCGCGGAGCTCTTTGACGAGGCCGGCCAGCTCCGCCGCTACGTCAACGTCTACGTCAACAACCAGGAGATCGAAGACCTGGCCGGTCCCAACACCCAGGTCCGGGACGGGGATGAGATTGCGGTCGTTCCGGCCCTCGCCGGGGGTGCCGACGGGGCGCCGGCCGCCCCGGCCCGGGAGAAGCTGGTTCGGCTGACCCCTGAGCAGGTGATCCGCTACAGCCGGCACATGATCATGCCGGAGATCGGGGGCACCGGCCAGCGCAAGCTCCTGAGCTCGAGTGTCCTCGTCATCGGCGCGGGGGGCCTCGGGGCCCCGGCCATCCTTTACCTGGCGGCGGCCGGGGTCGGCCGGATCGGGGTCGTCGATTTCGACGTCGTTGACCTCTCAAACCTGCAGCGCCAGGTCATCCATACGACGGATGCCATCGGCCGGCCGAAGGTCGAATCCGCCCGGGACACGGTCCGCCGCATCAACCCCGACGTCGAGGTCGTGCCCTACAACACTGCCCTGACCTCGGCCAATGCCCTTGACATAATCAAAGATTATGACGTGGTGCTGAACGGGTCCGACAACTTCCCGACCCGCTACCTGGTGAACGATGCCTGTGTCTTTCTGAGGAAGCCGCTGGTGGATGCCAGCGTCTTCAAGTTCGACGCCCAGGTGACGGTTTTCCTGCCCGGGCAGGGGTGCTACCGCTGCCTGTATCCGGCTCCGCCGCCCCCGGGGGCGGTTCCCAACTGCGCTGAGGCCGGGGTGTTTGGGGTCGTGACCGGGCTGGTCGGGGCCATCCAGGCAACTGAGGTCATCAAGCTGATCCTCGAGCTGGGTGAGTCGCTGGCCGGGCGGCTCCTCCTCATTGATACCCTGGCCATGGACTTCCGGACCGTGAAGCTCCGGCGCAATCCCAACTGCCCGGTCTGCGGGGACAACCCGACTATTACCCAGCTTATCGACTACGAGGCCTTCTGCGGCGTGCCCGTGCTGGCCCAGAGTTAAGACCGCCTGCGGAGAAGTTGAGATGGCAGTTGAGGTTCGGGTTCCGGCGATCCTCCAGTCGGTGGTCGGCGGCCAGAAGGTCCTCAGGGTCGAGGGCCGGACAGTTGGGGAAATTCTCGACCGGCTGGACCAGGAGTTCCCGGGCGTGAAGAAGCTTCTCCTCGACGAGGACGGCCAGGTCCGCCGGCACATCAATATCTATCTAAATGACGAAGACATCCGGTTCCTCCAGCGGTTGGAGACCCCCGCCCGGGACGGCGATATCATCTCCATCCTCCCGGCCCTGGCTGGAGGGGGCATCCATGCGCTTCGATGACATCCTGGCGGCCATCGGCCGCACACCGCTGGTAGAGCTCAAGCACTTCCGGCCGAAAGAAGGCGTCCGGATCTTCGCAAAGCTTGAGGGACACAACCCTTCGGGCAGCGTCAAGGACCGGATCGCCAAATACATGATTGAGCGGGCCGAGGCCGAAGGCAAGCTCACGCCCGACAAAACCGTCCTTGAACCGACGAGCGGAAACACGGGGATCTCCCTGGCGATGGTCTGCCGGGTTAAGGGTTACCGCCTCAAGGTTGTCATGCCCGAGAACGTCAGCGTCGAGCGCCGCCAGGTCCTCGAGGCCTTCGGGGCCGAAATCGTCCTGACCGAGGGCCGGCGGGGGACAAACGGGTCCATCGAGGTCGCCCTCAGGATGGCCGAGGACCCACAGTATTTCATGCCGTACCAATACGGCAACCTGGCAAATCCCCTCGCCCACTACGAGACGACCGGTCCTGAGATCCTGGCAGATTTGCCGGATGTAGACGTCTTCGTGGCGGGCCTGGGAACCGGCGGAACCCTGATGGGGGTTGGCCGCCGCCTTAAAGAATACAATCCGAACATCCGGGTTGTCGCCGCCGAGCCCCACCCGGGCGAACAGGTTCAGGGCCTCCGAAGCCTGGAGGAGGGGTTTGTGCCCCCGATTCTCGACCTGAACCTCCTCGACGGCAAAATTCTGGTCCGGGCCATCGACTCCTTCCGGCTGACCCGGGAGCTGCTCCGGCGGGAAGGCATCTTCGCCGGGATCTCATCCGGGGCCGCCCTCTACGCCGCCCTCAGGTACGCCGAACGGCTGACCAGAGGAAACATCGTTGTGCTCTTCGCCGACGGCGGCTGGAAGTATCTATCGAGCGGGGTCTGGACGACCCCGGTGGAGGAGCTCGAAGAAGCCGCCGAAAAAGTGATCTGGTGGTAATTTAGTGGACCGTCAGAAGATCCGGCTCACAACCCTTTCCCACGGCGCCGGCTGAGCTTGTAAGCTTTCGCCCGAGGACCTCGGGGAGGTCCTGAGCCGCGTGCCGTTCTATGCGGACCCGAATGTCCTGGTCGGCCTTGACCGGCCGGACGATGCGGGCGTATACCGTCTTTCGGACGAGCTGGCGGTGATCCAGACGGTTGATTTCTTCACGCCCATTGTCGACGACCCGTACCTTTTCGGGAGCATCGCGGCCGCCAATGCCTTGAGCGACATCTACGCGATGGGGGCCCGGCCCCTGTTCGCCCTGAATATTATCGGGTTCCCGGTCAATACCCTGCCCCGGGAAACCCTTGTCGAGATTCTGCGGGGTGGGGCCGACAAGGCCCGGGAGGCCGGGGTCCCGATTATAGGCGGGCATTCGATTGATGACCCCGAGCCCAAGTATGGCCTGGTCGTAACCGGGATCGTCCATCCTGAAGGGGTCATCACCAAGGACGCAGCCGAGCCCGGGAACCGGCTCTTTCTGACGAAACCCGTGGGGACCGGTATCATCTCGACGGCCATCAAGCGGGAGGCTGCCCCGCCCGAGGCCGTGGCCGAGGCCGTCCGCTGGATGCTGACCCTCAACCGGGATGCCTCCCTGGCCATGGTCGAAGTGGGCGTCCGGGCCGCAACCGACGTCACCGGCTACGGCCTGCTGGGTCACCTTTACGAGATGGTTCGGGAGCGGGCCCTCGGGGCCGAGGTCTACTTCGAGGCAGTCCCCCTTATGCCGGCGGTCCGGGAGCTGGCCGGGGCCGGGGTGGTGCCCGGGGGCACCCGGCGGAACCTGGCCTTCCTCTCGGGACGGGAGAAGAGCGGCCGGCTCCGGGTGGACTGGGAAGACAGCTTTGCCGAGGCCGAAAAGCTTATTCTGGCCGATGCCCAGACGTCGGGGGGCATGCTTATCGCCGTGACCCCGGAGCGGGCCGGGGCCCTTAAAGCTGCCCTGGCCCGGCGGGGTGTGCCCGCCTGGGAGGTGGGGCGGTTTCTCGCGCCGGCCGAAGCTGCCGGGGCCGCGGTGCGGGTCCGCCGACGGCCTTAACCCGGACCGGTCGACTCTTCCGGCTTGACCGCTTGCCGGCCCGAGCCGGGCGGGAGCACGGCGATTATCTCGTTGAAAACCGTCAGGTTGGGGATGTAGATGAGGCGGCCGTCGTCCGCCCGGATCCGGGTAACCCGGAGCTGGACGTCTTCGATGACCCCCTGGCTATCTTTCAGCAGCACCCGGTCCCCGATTCGGAAGGGCCGCTCGATCAGGAGATAGAGGCCGACGACCCAGTTCCGGAGGACGTCCTGGAGGGCGATGGAGATGGCCAGGCTGAAGAGCCCGACGCCGGCGGCCAGGGCCCCGAGCTCAATACCCCAGACACCGAGGATGGTGATGCCGGCCACGAGCCAGAGCCCAACCTGAGTGACCCGACTGAGAAGCACCCGGGCGTTCGGTTCGGCCCCGGTGCGGCTCAGGAGCCGGTCAATCAGACCCGGAACCCTGCTGACGAAAAGATAAGCGACCCCGACGATGACGAGGCTGATTGCCAGTCGAACCAGGAGGGTGGTCAGCAGGACGCCCAGAACCTCAAGCTGAGAAAGCGGCATCGGCTTTGCCCCCTCTTTCGAGACGGCGCTCAGCGGCCGTCGAGGATCTCCCGTTTGACGGTGGCAATATAGGGGAGGTTGCGGTATGTTTGCCAGAGGTCGAGGCCGTAGCCGACGACGAACTGGTTCGGAATGGTGAACCCGACGTAGCGGACCGGGATGGGGACGAGCCGGAGCGCCGGGCGGTCCAGCAGGACGCAGACGTTCAGGCTGGCGGGCCGGCGGGCCTCCAGGGTTCGGACGATGTACCGCAAGGTGAGCCCGGTATCGATGATGTCCTCGACGATGAGGACATGGCGGCCCTCGATGTTCTCGTCCAGGTCCTTGGTGATCCGGACCACCCCGGCCGAACTGTGGGGCGAATACGAACTTATTGCCAGGAAGTCGACGGTGATGGGGATGCTGATGTGCCGGATCAGGTCGGCGAGAAAGAAAATTGTCCCCCGCAGGACGCCGACCAGAATCGGTTCAAGGCCGGCGTAGTCCCGGGAAATCTCAGCCCCAAGCTCGGCGACGCGGCGGCCGATGGTCTCGGCGTCCAGCAGAACCGTCTCGGTAACGTCCTGAGCAAAGTTGACGGCCACTTAGAAAGTTCCGACTTCAGCGACTAATTATCCCCGGCCCTCCCGGCCGATGGCCCGGAACCGTTCCTCGAGGGCGAACCGAGCAGGCCGGCAATGCCGTACTTTAAAAAGAGATTTCGCACGTCCCGAGCATAAAGCAGGCGAATATTGACCCAGGGGTAAAGCTCCCGAAGCCGGCGAAGCTTTTGATTTTTCCGGGTCACCAGACGCTGGCGGAGGGTCGTAAGCTCAACATAAAGGTCGAACTCGGGCAGGTAGAAGTCGGGGGTGAAACTCTGGACAGGCCGGCCCTCTTCGTCCCAGCGAAGGGGAAAGGAGCGGGGCTCATACTCCCACTTTATCTGGTAAAAGTCGAGCAGGCGGGCGAATTCGGCCTCGGCAATGTGGGCAAATACAACCCGGCCGTCGGGTGACTTAAGTTCAGGCGGGGCAGCGGCCTTCCGTCGCCTGCGCTTTCTGGCCATCTTCCCCCATTCAGGGATGCATCTACTTTAAGTTTAGCAGATAATTTAAACAGCAGCACAGCCGAGGGGGTGCCGGATGGACACGCAGGCGGACAGGCGCTGGCGATTCGGGGCCGGCGTATTGGGGGGCCTCGCCGGGGCCGCGGTCATCCTTTTCCTGAAGCTTGCCTTCGGGCTCGTTACCCTCGCCGACGTCCTTATTGACCGGCTTCTGTTCCTGGTTCCGATGGACCTCTTTTCCCTGGGAATACGCCTGTTGGGGGGCTGGGCCAAGGTCGTCTTTTACGTCGGGTTACTTTTTGTCCTGGCCGGGGTCGGGGGCCTGGCCGGCCTTGCTCTAGGCCCGGTGGGTTCTCTCGCCAGGGGCCTTGGGGTGGGTATTGCCGGCTGGCTAATTCTCGGGGGTGTCGTTCTTCCCCTGCTTGGCGCCGGGCTTTTCGGGGCAAGCCTGACCGGCGGCCCGGCCGCGGTCGGACCGGGACTCCTGGCCCTCTGCCTCGCCTACGGCCTGGGCCTGACCCTCGCCTGGCGGCTTATTAGTTTGCCGGGCGGCGCCGGCTTTGACCCCGGCCGGCGGCTCCTGGTCGGGGTTGGGGCCGGGGCCGTCCTGGTGGCGGCCGGGGGCGTGGTCTTGCGGCTGCTGAATCCGGCGGGCAGTCAGACCAGAGCTGGGTTTGTTATTCCCCTCACTCCGGAAGAGTCGATGCCCCCGGAAATCACCCCGAACGACCGGTTTTACGTGGTCTCAAAGAACGTCGTCGACCCGACCGTTGACCTGGCCCGGTGGCGGCTCGAAATCCGGGGCCTTGTTGACCGGCCCCTTTCCCTGGCCTATGACGACCTCCGGCGTCTGCCGGCCAGGGAAGAAATCGTTACTTTTGAGTGCATAAGCAACGAGGTCGGGGGCGACCTCATCAGCACGGCCCGATGGCGCGGCGTGCCCCTGGCCTATCTGCTCGAGCAGGCCGGACTGCGGCCAGAGGCCCGAAAAGTCATTGTCCGGGCCTGGGACGACTATTCAACGGCGATACCGGTGGACAGAGCCGTCCACCCCAGCACAATCCTGGCCTATGAGATGAACGGCGAGCCCCTGCCCCACAAGCACGGATTCCCCGTCCGCCTCGTGACCCCCGGGCTGTACGGAATGAAGAACCCGAAGTGGGTCACGGCCGTCGAGGCGGTCGACTACGACTACCTGGGCTTCTGGGAACAGCGCGGCTGGAGCGACCAGGCCGTCATCAAGACGATGTCGGAGGTCATCGTCCCGAGCCGGACCCTGGCCGTCCGGACGCCGGGTCCGGTCCGCCTCGGGGGCGTGGCCTTTGCCGGCGACCGGGGCATCCTGCGGGTTGAACTAAGTTTTGACGGTGGGCGGACGTGGCGGCCGGCCGAGCTGCGGCCGGCCCTTTCCCGCTACAGCTGGGTTCTCTGGGTGGCCGAATGGAACCCGCCGCCCGGCAGCTACCGGGTCGTAGTCCGGGCCGTGGATGGTTCGGGCCAGCTTCAGGACGCCACCCCGCGGCCGCCCCTCCCTGACGGGGCGTCAGGCTACCACAGCATTACCGTGCGGATTCGGGAGGTTTAGGCGGGCCGTCTGGCCGGAATCCGAGCCGCCGCCCAAGCCGGTTGACGGCCCGCCAGGCCAGCAGGAGCCACCAGAGCAGCTCCCACTTCAGCCTGCCGGTGGCGCCGATTTTTCGCCGTCTCATCCTACCGGTTATACACCGGGGCCTTTGCCATTTTCAGGGCCGGTGGTCTGACCGCCCCGTCACCCTGACGGGAAGGGGAGAAGCGGTCCTGTCCGGTCGGGGCTGACGGGGTTATAATCCTGGGTAGCTGCATGGAAGTTTCTGACGAGCTTTACCAGGCCAGGCTCCTCAAGCTGGAGCGCCTTCGGGCCCGGGGTATCGACCCCTACCCGCCCCGCTGGCGGCGGACCCATACCACTCTGGAGGCCAGGACTGCCTTTGAGGTCGCCGAGCGGGGCCAGGGGCCCGCCCCCGGCGAGGTCCGGGTGGCCGGCCGGCTGGTCGGCCTCCGGGTGATGGGCCGGCTGACGTTTGCCCACATCCAGGATGGCGCCGGCCGGCTCCAGGTCGCGTTCCGGCAGGATGTCCTGGGGGCCGAGCGTTACGAGCTCCTCAGGGAGCTGGACCTGGGCGACTTCGTCGGGGCCGCCGGCACCCTCTTTCGGACCCGGACCGGCGAGGTAACCGTTGAGGTTCACGACTTCGCGGTGCTGGCCAAGGCCCTCCGCCCCCTGCCCGAAAAGTGGCACGGCCTTACGGATGTTGAGAAGCGCTACCGGCAGCGCTACCTCGACCTCATCGCCAACGAGCGGTCCCGCCGGGTGCTCCGGACGCGGAGCCGGGTCATCGCCGCGATCCGGGAATTTCTGGACAGCCGCGGCTTTGTCGAACTCGAGACGCCCGTGCTCCAGACCAGCGCGACCGGGGCCGCCGCCCGGCCCTTTGTGACCCGCTATGAGGCCCTTGACCAGAACGTTTTCCTGCGAATTTCCCTCGAGCTTTATCTGAAGCGGCTCATCATCGGCAACTTTGACAAGGTCTACGAAATCGGCCGGGTCTTCCGGAATGAGGGCCTTTCGACCAAACATAACCCCGAATTTACTATGCTCGAAAGTTACGAGGCCTACGCCGACTATAACGACGTTATGCGCATGGTGGAAGAGCTGGTTGCCCACGTGGCCAGGTCCGTCCTCGGAACCCTCACCGTAACGTTCGCCGGTCACGAGGTTGACCTGACGCCGCCGTGGCGGCGTGTCACCCTGCGGGATGCCATTAAGGAATTCGCCGGCCTCCATTTCGAAGACTACCCCGATGCCGAATCCCTGGCTGCCCGGGCCGCCGACCTGGGTCTGCGAGTCGACCCGGCCCGGGGGCGGGGGAAAATCATCGACCGGCTCCTCCAGGAGTTTGTCGAGCCCAATCTTATTCAGCCGACGTTTGTACTTGACTACCCGGTCGAGATGTCGCCGCTGGCTAAGCGCAAGCCTGATAACCCCCGACTTGTCGAGCGATTTGAGGGCTTCATTGGGGGGATGGAGGTCGCCAACGCCTACACCGAACTTAATGACCCGGTGGACCAGCGGGAACGGTTTTTAGAGCAGCGCCGCCGGTTCCTGGCCGGGGACGAGGAGGCCGAGCAGGTTGACGAGGACTTTCTGGTCGCCCTCGAGCACGGGATGCCCCCGACGGGCGGCCTCGGGATGGGCATCGACCGCCTCGTCATGCTCCTGACCGACAATCAGTCCATTCGGGAGGTCATTCCCTTCCCCCACCTCCGACCCCTGCCATCCGAATAGCCGCTGATGGCCGAACATCCGCTGTACGTGGCCTTCCTCTGGCACATAAACCAGCCGAACTACCGGAACAGCCTGACCGGGGAGGTCTGGCTGCCGTGGGTACGCCTCCACGCCGCCAAGGATTACCTCCATATGGCGCGCCTGGTCGCGGAGTTCCCGAGGCTCAAAGTAACCTTTAACCTGA
>JAUQQI010000119.1 GCA_030549955.1 Chloroflexota bacterium | reverse complement strand
CCGAACGTACTCATCCAGTTCAGCAAGGTCCAGCCCGTTCGGGTCATAGGCGCCGCCCTTAACGTCCGAGACCGCAATTACCCGGCAACCCTGGCCGGCAAGCAGCCGGGCCGCGGCCGACCCGACGTTGCCGTAACCCTGCACGGCGACCCGGGCCCCAATGAGGGACATCCCGAGCAGCTTTGCCGCCTCCCGGACGACCAGCATGACCCCCCGCCCGGTCGCTTCCCGGCGGCCCTCAGACCCGCCGACCTCGACGGGCTTGCCGGTAACCACGGCGGGGACGCTGTGGCCCTGATGCATGCTGTAGGTGTCCATAATCCAGGCCATCACCTGGGCGTTAGTATTCAGGTCCGGGGCTGGTATGTCCCGGTCCGGCCCGATCAGAATCGAGATCTCGGTGGTGTAGCGTCGGGTGAGCCGCTCGAGCTCGCCGGGGGAGAGCTGTTTCGGGTCGCAGACAACGCCGCCCTTGGCGCCCCCGAACGGGAGCTTCACGACGGCGCACTTCCAGGTCATCCACATGGCCAGGGCCCGGACCTCCTCCAGCGTAACCCGGGGCGAATACCGGATTCCGCCCTTGCACGGTCCCCGGGCGGTGTTGTGGTGAACCCGGTAGCCGGTGAAAACCCGGACTGACCCGTCATCCATCTTGACGGGGAAGTGGACAATGAGCTCACGCTTCGGCTGACTTAAGATCGCCCGGAGCCCGTCATCCAGGCCCATATGGTCGGCGGCCCGGTTAAACTGGGCGAGGGCAACTTCCCAGGGGCTGACAGCTTCGTCACGACCAAGCACCGTTGCCGGCCCTTTCGCCATTGAAAGCAACCTCCTGTCTTCGGAGATGTTCTAGTTGATGATAACATCCAGGGGGCCGATGCGCAACGTCCGGCTGGCCAGCATCCTGGGTGCAGCCCTTGAGGTCCTTCTTTATTTTCTATCGGTCGGCCTGGGCCTTTTAATAACCGGCTTTGGGTATCTGGCAGTCCGGGCCGCTGGCCCGACCCGTCCCGAAGACCTCCCTTCCGACCCAATATTCTGGACCCTGCAAACCTTCGGAGTCCTCGGGCCGACGGCCCTCCTCGCGGCTGCCCGTAACCCCGGCCTCTTCCGGGCGGCCCGGCAGGCTGAGCCCGGAAAAATTGCGGCCGGTGCCGGCCGGGGCGCAGGTCTGGGCCTCGGCGCCGGGGCGGCCGCCGTTGGCCTCGTCCTCGCCTGGCCAACAGCGACCAGCATGACCGCCGGGGATGCGGCCGGGTTTCTTGCAACCTCCTGGGTCCAGGCAAACGTTGCCCTGACCGAGGAAATCGTCTTCCGGGGCTACCTCTGGTCTGTCCTCGAAAGTCGGGTTGGGCCCGGCCCGACCCTCATCCTTACGAGCCTGTTATTCGCCCTCGCCCACGGCGCCAACCCCGCCTTTACGCCCGGTCTTCCGGTTATACCTAACCTGCTCCTCGCCGGCCTGATCCTGGGCATCCTGCGCCGGCGGATGGGGTTTCCGGCGGCGGTCGGCTGGCACTTCGGCTGGAACGTCGCGCTCGGGGGACTCTTTGGCGTCCCGGTCAGCGGCGTGACCTTTCCGGCCCTGCTCCGGGTAACCGCCACCGCTCCGACCTGCTGGTCGGGGGGAGCCTTTGGGCCCGAGGGCGGCCTGGCCGGCACGGTCGTTCTTGTGGCCAGCCTCGGCCTTTTCACCTTCGATGGGTGGAACTGGACGTCCCGATTTATACTAAAGGTGCGGAGGGTTTTGCGATGAGTCGGTGGAGGCGTTTGGCGGCAACCTTTGCAGCGGGGGTGCTGGGCGGGGCCCTGATATTCCTCGGGCTAGGGCTGGTTCCTGGACCATGGCTCCGGCCCGGACCTGACAAGCCCAGGATTGTCGACGCCGCCGGGGTAGTCCTCGATGAGGAGTGGCTCGTGAGCCTCTATGAGCGGACGAGCGCCAGCGTGGTCCGAATAACCCAGACCCGGGGCGAAAACCAGGTCGGTCTGGGTTCCGGCGTCATTCTCGACCGCAACGGCCATATCCTGACCAACAACCACGTGGTCGCCGGTGCGGACCGCCTCTTTGTCACCCTCCCGGACCGGACCCGGGTTGAGGCTCAGGTTGTCGGCCGTGACCCCGGCAATGACCTGGCCGTCATCAGGGTTGATGCTGACCCGGCCCGGCTCACACCGGCAACCCTCGGGGACTCGTCGACGGTCCGGCCCGGGCAGTTTGCCATTGCCCTTGGGAACCCGTTCGGCCTGGACCGCACAATAACCCTCGGGATTATCAGCGGGGTCGGGCGGACACTCCCGACCGGGGGCCGCCCGCTCCGGGCCCTGATCCAGACCGATGCCCTCATAAACCCGGGGAATTCCGGAGGCCCCCTGCTCAATTCCCGGGGCGAGGTCATCGGGATAAATACGGCCCTCGATTCGACCCAGCTCACCGGGGACGGCCGGGGAGCCGCTTTCGGCCTCGCCGTTCCGATTAACACCGTAAAGCAGGTGCTTCCGAGGATGCTTGCCGGCGAGACGGTCAAGCACCCGTGGCTTGGCATCTCGAGTCAGGAGCTGGACCCGCTTCTGGCCAAAAACCGGGGCATCCCCATCACCACCGGGGCCCTGGTCCAGCGGGTTGTTCGGGAGAGCCCGGCTGAGCAGGCCGGCATCAGGGTCGGCGACGTGATCACCCGGATTGACGGCCGACCGGTCCGGCAGGTCGAAGACATCGCCGACTACCTGGACTCGGCGAAGGCCGTTGGGGAAACCGTAACCCTCGAAGTCTGGCGAGACGGCGAAACCTTCAACCTGGAAGTGACCCTGGGGGAATGGCCGGAGACGCTGGTCAATCGCTGAGTGCGGCCGTGCCGGCGGCTCCCGATGCCTTAACTGCCCGCCGGCGCTGGCTCATTGCCTTTGTCGGCCTCTTGCTGCTCTTTATCAGCTCGGGCGTCGGCTTCTACGGTTTCAGCGCCTTCGTGAAGCCGCTGGCCGCTGAGTTCGGCTGGGGTCGGGGCGAGATCAGCCTGGCAATCACCGTGCAGTTTCTGACGACCGCCGCTGTCGGGCCGGTAATCGGGCGGCTCGTGGACCGCTACGGCCCCCGTCGGCCGATGCTGATGGGCCTCTTTCTTTATGGGCTGACCCTGCTCGGCCTGAGCCGGATGTCGACGCGGTGGCACCTGCTCGCCGGGTTTGTGAGTCTGGGCCTTGGAAGCGGCCTCTTCGGCACCGTCCCGGTCCAGAGTGCGGTCGCGGCAGCGTTCGGGGCCCGACGGGGCCGGGCGGTAGGCCTGGTAACCACTGGCATCAGCCTGGGGGGAGTCCTGATGACCCCGGTCGCGGTGCTGCTCATCGATAGCCTCGGGTGGCGGCTCGCCCTCGTTGCCCTCGGCCTGGGAATTCTCGTCCTGATGCCGCCCGTTGTCGCGGCGGCCATCCGACTGCCCGGCCGGAGGTTGACCGACAGACCGGGCGGGAGCAGCCCATCCTTTGGGGCCATCGTTCGCCAGCCGGTTTTCTGGGCCCTTGGGGCCGCCATCTTCGCCGGGAGCCTCGGGTCCCTCGCAACCCTGTTTCACCTCGTCAGCTTTTTTACCGACCGGGGCATCGACCCGCTGACGGCGTCGGTCCTGCTTAGTCTCACCACGGCCTTCGGAATTCTCGCCAAGGTGATCTTCGGCTTCCTCTGCGACCTGATTTCGGCCCGGCGGGTTATGGTGCTTACGTTCAGCCTCCAGGTTGCCGGCCTCTGCGGCTACCTGCTCCTGCCCCCTGGAGTCGCGCCGTACGCGGCCACCGCCGTGGTTTTCGGCCTCGGGATGGGCGCCAACTCGGCGGTGCACCCGATGCTGGCGAGCCAGACCTTCGGCCTCGGGACCTTCGGGACGGTCTTCGGAGCCCTGGTCGCCTTCTTCCAGGTCGCCTCAGCCCTGGGACCGGCCATGGCCGGCCTCGCCTTCGACCTGACGGGGAGCTACTCGGCGGCCTTTTTGACTTTCCTGGGCGGGCTGGTGGTCGGCCTTATATGCCTCGGCGTCAGCGGCCGGCTCCTTGCCTCCGCAGGCCGGTCCTAATCAAGACCAAGGGTCCGGGCGACGGCTTCCCGCTGGAAGTCCAGGTCTCCAAACCGGATTTCGAGGGCCTTGCCCCGTCGGGTGTAAAGCTGCAGGTCGTAATCCCGGGTAAACCCGATGGCCCCGTGGATCTGATGGGCTTCGGCGAAGACCCGCCGGCAGGCCTCGCTGGTCCAGCCCTTTGCGATGGCCACCTCCCGCTCGGCCTCGAGGCCCTCGCTGAGGGCCCAGGCCGCCTGGTAGGTCACAAACCGGGCCCCGTCCACGTCGGTGGCCATATTTGCGCACTTGTGCTGGATCGCCTGGAACGACCCGATGGGGACGCCGAACTGGACCCGGGTCTTCGCGTAGTTCACGGCCATCTCGAAAGCCTTCTGGGCGCCACCAACCAGGTAGGCACAGGCCGCAACCGTCGCCCGCCGGATGAGCTGGCGGAAAAGGGCTTCGCCGCCGCCCGGTTCGCCGACCACCGCATCCCGGCCGACCCGGACACTGTGAAAACTGACCTCGGCCTGCTTGTCCTTCGCAATCGTCTTGAGGAGCTCGACCGAGAGGCCGGGGGCATTGCCGGGAACCAGCAGGGCCGTAAGGCCCTCCGGGGTTCGGGCAGCCGTAAGGATGTAGCCGGCGACATTCGCCCACGGGACGAACAGCTTTGTCCCGTTCAGGACGTAGAAATCGCCATCGGGCCGGCCTTCCAGGGAAACTGTGCTCAGGTCGTTTTCGCTCTCGGGCTCGTCGATGGCATACGTGGCGACCAGCTCGCCGGCCGCAATCTTCGGGAGCAATTCCTGCTTCTGGGCCTCGGTTCCATGGTCGAGGAGAGCCAGCCCGACAACCATGGTCTCAATGTATGGGGCCGGAAGAAGAGCCCGACCCATCTCCTCCACGAGCAGGGCCATGTCGAGGTAGCCCATCCCAAGGCCGCCGTATTCGGCCGGGAACGGCAACCCGAGCCAGCCAAGGTTCGCCATCTTCTGCCAGAGGGCAGGCGGATATCCCTGCGGGTCCTGCTCCATCTCCCGGACGAGACGCGGTGGGCACTCGGCCTCGAGAAAGTCGCGGGCTGATTTCCGGAGCATCTCCTGTTCTTCGGTGAATCCCAGGTCCATGGCTTCAGCTCCTCCCCTTTTTAGCTTCCGGTTACCTCAAATCCGCCGGTAGGCCCCGAAGGGCCCCAGCGGGGCGCCGCCGAGCAGGTGCATGTGAAGGTGAAAAACCACCTGGCCCGAATCCGGACCGTTGTTGACCACCAGGCGATATCCCGTGGACTTTATACCCTGTTTCTCGGCCACGACCTGTGCTACCCGGAACATCCGCCAGACGGTCTGAGCGTGCTTTTCTGCCAGGTCGTTAACCGAGGCGATATGTTCCAGGGGCACGACCAGAATGTGGACCGGGGCCCGGGGCATTATGTCTTTAAAAGCGATAACGGCGTCGTCCCGGTAAACCACGTCGGCCGGCGCTTCACCCGCGATGATGCGACAGAAAATGCAGTCCCGGGCCATCGCCCCTAATTTACGTGAAATCCCGTCCGAAGTCAAATCGGCCCTGGGTCCCCAGCTCGAGGGGGCTCCAGACGGCGCTCGGCCGGTCCCGCAGGGCAACGTCAACCCGAACCGGACTTGCCCCGGCCGCCTCAAAAATCCGGGCCACCGTTCGTCGGGCGAGCCGCGGCGAGTTGTTTACGGCCGATAGGTGAGCAAGCCAGACGGTCCGGGGGCGCCCATCAGCAACCTGCAAAAGGATCCGCGCCGCCTGCTCGTTGGAAAGGTGGCCTTTCGGGGCGGCAATCCGAGCCTTGAGGGGCCCGCTGTACGGGCCGGAAAGCAGTCGGCGCAGGTCGTGGTTCGAATCGAGGATAATTAGGTCAGCCTGGCGCAGGGCTGAGATCAGGTCCTCACACGATTCCCCAAGGTCCACGGCCAGGGCGACCCGCCATGGCCCAACCCCAACAATATACCCGACAGGCTGACGGGCATCGTGGGGCAGACCAAAACTTGTGACAAGAAAGCTTCCGACCGCGATGGTTGTACCTAAGGGCTGGGCGACGCCTTCGACCCGCAGGCCGCCGCGATGGAGTTCGTCCAGGGTGCCGCGGCTTGTGATGACCGGCAGGTTAAACTGGCGGCAAACCGCCCCGACGGCCGAGACATGGTCGGCGTGCTCATGGGTGAGGCAGACGCCGACCAGCCGGGGTTGGCCCGGAAGCCGGCGGAGTTCGGCCTGGACCTGCCGCAAGGGGATACCGGCGTCAACCAGCAGGGCCTCGGACCCGAACCAGAAAAGATAGGCGTTTCCGCTACTTCCGCTCGCCAGCGACTTTACCCGAAGCGTGCGGGGCCTCCCGTCAGAAGAGTCACCGGTTCGGACGATTATACTCTGACCTCCTTCCAGGATGGCGCCAGCCAAACCAGAGCCCTCCCCATAGGCAGGGGAGGCGCCAGGGGTTGGACCACAAACCCGGCCACTTGCCAAGGTACCCGGATATATCAGGCTGGGGTAAAATTCCCCTGGGGGATGCCGCTGATGGCCGCTGGGACGTGCTGCTCGCCCGAAACTCCGCCGGCCAGAAATCTGCTACCGGGACTTGCGGGCCGTTTTCGGCTTTTGCTGGGTCTGGTCGCTGCAGTCATTCTCCTGGTCGTGGCCGGCGAGGGGCTGGGTCTGCTGGAGCCCGTGAAGGGGGCGGTTCCCCTTCCCATCGGGGCGGCGCTGGTCGCGGCCGCGGGATGGCCGGTCTTCCGGGGCGTTCTTACCGCCGCCCGACGCCGGCAGGTAACATCCCATACCCTGATGACCCTTGGGGCTCTGGGGGCCCTGGCCGTCGGCGACTGGGTTTCAGCCCTTGTCGTCGTCTTTTTCATGCGGACCGGCGAGGCCATTGAAGAGTTCACTGTCGACCAGGCGCGGCGGGCCATTAAGGCCTTGAGTGAGCTTTCGCCCAAGCTGGCAGTGGTCATCCGGGACGGCACCGAAGTTGAGGTTCCCATCGGGGACGTGCGAGCCGGCGAAACCGTGGTCGTCCGTAATGGCGAACGGGTACCCGTCGACGGGGTTGTGGTCGACGGCTGGGCGGCCGTTGACCAATCGGCGCTTACCGGGGAGGGCCTGCCCGTTGAGGTTGGGCCTGGCGCCCCCGTCTACGCCGCGACAGTCGTCCGGCAGGGATACCTGCGAGTCCGGGTAGTCCAGGTTGGACCGGACACAACCTTCGGGCGAGTTATCAGGCTGGTCGAGGAAGCCGAGGCCCACCGGGGCCAGATGCAGCGGCTGGCCGACCGGTTCTCGGCCTGGTACATGCCCGTGGTTGTCGGGGTGGCCGCTGGGACCCTCCTCCTGGGCGGGGGACCGCTGGCGGCCGCGGCTGTGCTCGTGGTCGCCTGTTCCTGCGCCTTCGCGCTGGCGACCCCGGTCGCGGTCCTGGCCGCTGTGGGTGCGGCCGCCCGCCACGGCCTTGTCGTGAAGGGTGGCCGGTTTATCGAGGCCCTGGCCCGGACCGACCTTCTCCTCATCGACAAGACCGGCACGGTCACCCTGGGGCAACCGAGGGTTGTGGAGGTTTCAGCGCTGGACACCGGGTCGGCGCTGGATGTCCTTGGCCTGGCGGCGGCGGCTGAAGCCTACTCGAACCACCCCCTCGCGGTTGCCATCCGGACGGCTGCCCAGGAACGGGGCCTGTCGCTCCCGGCTCCCGAAGCCTTTGAAGAGATTCCGGGCCTTGGAGTTCGGGCCCGGGTCGACGGCCAATGGGTGCACGTGGGCCGGCCCGACTGGCTCGAGGTCAACGGTTCGGCTTCTCCGGGTGAAATCACCCTGGCCGTTGCCGTCGAGGCGGCCGGCGGTCCAAAACCGTGCGGCCTCATCCGGCTGACGGACAGTGTGCGGCCCGAAGTCCCCGAGGCGCTGGGCATGCTCCGGGCTGCCGGAGTCCGGCACATTGAGCTCCTTACCGGTGACCGGCCGGAGGTTGCGGCCGTGCTGGCAGGTCGGCTGGGGATTCCTTTCCGGGCGGGGCTCATGCCTCAGGATAAACTTGCGGTCGTCAACGATTACCGGGCCAGGGGCCACACGGTCGTCATGGTCGGTGACGGCATAAACGACGCCCCGGCTTTAGCCGCCGCTGACGTCGGCATCGCAATGGGGGCGGTTGGGAGCGACCTGGCGATTGAGACCGCCCCTGTCGTCCTGCTACGAGAGGACTGGCGCCTCGTGCCGGCGGCCATCAATCTTGCCCGCCGGACCGTCCGGGCCATCTGGCTTAACCTGCTTCTTACGGCCCTCTACAACCTGGTGGGGCTGAGTCTTGCCGCCGCCGGCGTGCTGCCCGTCTCCCTGGCCGCGGCCGCCCAGTTCATCCCGGACCTGCTTATTCTCGGCAACTCGGCCCGCCTCATCCGCTGGCGCCCCGGCTGAATCCCGGTCCGGCAGGGGCCTGGGTTATAATCATCGGGGATGGCCATACGGGAAATCCTTAAGTATCCGGACCCGCGCCTTCGGACCAGGGCGAAACGGGTGCGGGAAATCGACGGCTCGATCCAGCGGCTTATCGACGACATGGTCGAGACAATGCGGGCCGCCAACGGCGTGGGTTTGGCCGCGACCCAGATTGGGGTTCCCCTGCGGGTCGCCGTTATCGAACCCCGGGACGGCCAGCTCATCGTCCTGATAAACCCCGAAATTGTTAAAACTTCGGGCCAGCGCCGGGTCGAGGAGGCCTGCCTGAGCGTGCCGGGCTACTGGGGCGAACTTACCCGCTCCGAGGTCGTTGTCGTGCGGGCCCTGGACCGGAACGGCCGCGAGTTCCGGGTCCGGGGGACAGGCCTGCTGGCCCAGGCCCTGGAGCACGAGATCGACCACCTGAACGGGGTCCTCTATATTGACCGCCTCGACCGGCCCGAAGACCTGCACCGGGTTGAGGCCGAGGCGGAGGAGGCAGCCACGTAAGTGCGGCGAGCCAACCTGCCCCTCTTTTTCTTCATTATTGGCCTGACAGCCCTTGCCCTCTGGATTGACTGGCCGCAGAAGCCGGAGAATTACCTGCCTCCGATTCTGCCATGGCCAAGCAACCCCGGCATCCATATCAAAGTCGGGTCGTGGGAATTCCACCGCCAGGGTTTTCGGCTGGGCCTCGACCTCCAGGGCGGGACAAACCTCGTTTACCAGGCCGACCTTTCGAAGATTGAGCCGCAGGACCGGGAGCCGGCCATGAACGCCCTGGTCCACACAATTGAGCGGCGGGTCAACGCCTTCGGCGTGACCGAGGCTGTCGTGCAGCGGCTTGGAAACGACCGGGTCGCCGTTCAGCTCCCGGGGGTTCGGGATATCGAGGAGGCCAAACGACTCATCGGGCAGACGGCCCAGCTCATTTTCAAAGAGCGGACCTACGACCCGTCCGGCAATCCGACGGACAAAGAGACCGGACTGACCGGTGCCGACCTGCGTCGGGCTTACCCGTGCACCGATGAACTCGGGCGACCTGCCGTATGCCTCGAATTTAATGACCGCGGGACCCAGATCTGGGCCGACGTGACCACGAGGCTCGCCGGTCGGTCCGACGCCGCGGTGGCGATTTTCCTTGACAATGAGCTTCTGACCGCGCCGGTCGTCCGGACGCCGATCCTCCAGGGCCGGACCATCATCGAGGGCAACTTCACCCTCGACTCCGCCCGCCTGCTTGCGACCCAGCTTAACTCCGGTGCCCTGCCGGTTCCCATCCGGGTGATCCGGCAGGAAGACGTTGGGGCGACCCTTGGGGCCGACTCGGTCCGCAAGAGCCTCGTTGCCGGGAGCCTGGGTATTGCGGCCGTGATGGTCTTCATGGTCGGCTACTACCGGTTTCCGGGCCTTGTTGCCGATGTTGCCCTGGGCATCTATGCCCTGCTTGTCCTGGCCATCTTCAAATTGATCCCGGTTACACTGACCCTGGCCGGCATTGCGGGATTCATCCTCTCGGTCGGCATGGCCGTGGACGCCAACATCCTGATCTTCGAGCGGATGCGGGAAGAGCTGAGGGCCGGCCGGACCCTTGGGGCTGCCCTCGAGGCCGGCTTTAACCGGGCCTGGACGTCGATCCGGGACAGCAACATCTCAACCCTGATAACGTGCGCCATCCTCTGGGTCTTTGCCAGCAGTCTCGGAACCCCCCTCCTGCAGGGGTTCGCGCTGACGCTGGCCATCGGCGTCGTTATCAGCATGTTCAGCGCGATCACGGTTACCCGGAATTTTATGCGGCTCGCCCACGAGCTCTGGTTCGCCCGGCCCGATGCCCTCGAAAGCCCCATCGTCCGATTCCTTTTCGACGTCGAACCGGAGGTTGCCAAGCGGGTGACCGCACAGGTCTGGAGGCCGGCAGGCCGCTGAGATGTTCGACCTGGTTGGCAAACGGTATTATTTCCTCCTGCTGTCCCTGCTGGTGATCATCCCGGGTGCAATT
>JAUQQI010000280.1:8443-10590 GCA_030549955.1 Chloroflexota bacterium | reverse complement strand
GCTCCGGAGAGTACTAGCCGGCCGCAAGGTCAGTCAGGCGGCGGACCACCGGCAGGCCTTCGGGCAGGTCCACCTCGGCGGAGCGGACGATAAGCAGACCGTGGAGGCCGACATCCCGGGCCGCCTGAACGTTCTTCGACAGGTCGTCAATAAAAAAGGTCTCGCCGGCCTCAAGGTTAAGCCTGGCAAGGCCGAGCCGGAAGATGGCCGGGTCGGGTTTCGCCAGGCCAACTTCGGCCGAGATAATGACCGTGTCAAAATACGGCGTGAGGCCGACCCGGTCGATGGCCTCCCGGAACGATGGGGTAGCGTTCGAGATAATGCCGAGCTTAAGCCCCTGCCGCCGCCAGGACTCCAGGGCCGGGACCGTATCCGGGAAAATTTCAAGATAGTTAAGATAGTCGGCCGCTTCGGCGAGGCGACGAACCAGGCCCGGCCCGGTTGGGAGCCTCAGGGCGGCAAGAACCTGGCGGCAGTAGGCGAGCCAGACTTCCCGCTCCTCGTCCCGGCTCCGGACGTCGGGCTCGGGCCAGCTGAACTTCAGGTCGGCCTCCACCGTCGCCCGCTCGAGGGCTTCGGGGTCGGGGTCAAACCCCGCTTCCCGCAAAAACCGCCCGATGCGCTCAGCCCGGCTGGCCTTTACCCGGAAGAGGGTTCCGCCGGCGTCGAGCAGGCCGCCTTTAAACCCGGGCATTTATTTAAAAGATGCCTCTCGAGAAAACTGGCAACCCGCCGGAAGGCGTCAATCCGGTTCTCCCGTCGGCTGAACCCGTGGCCTTCATTCTCATAGATTTTTACCTCGACAACCCCGCCGGCCGACCGGGCTGCATCCGCAATCTGCCGGGTCTCCTCGACCGGACACCGGATGTCGTTCGCCCCGGCCAGCAGAAGCAGCGGGGCCCGGATCCGGTCGGCGAAGAAAATAGGCGAGCGCTCCCGCCACAACTCGGCGTCGGCAACCGGGTCGCCCATCATGACCCGGTCGTAGGCCTTGAGGGTCGGGTCCTCGTTTTCGTACTCGGTGAACCAGTTGGCAAAGGGCACGATGGCCACCCCGGCTGCCCAGAGGTCCGGGTACTTGGTCAGGGCCATCAGGGTAAGATAGCCCCCGTAGGAGGCCCCCATAACGGCGATGCGCCGCGGGTCGACGTAGCCGGTTTCTCTAAGAAAATCGACGGCCGCGGTCAGGTCCCGCAGGTCGCCCCCGCCCAGGTCCCGGCGGTTTGCCTCCTGGAACGGCCGGCCGAACCCGGTCGAGCCACGGAAGTTCGGGGCTATCACGATAAATCCCCGGGAGACCAGGAACTGGATGTCGGGAAACCAGCCGTTCTGGTGCTGCCAGGTCGGGCCGCCGTGGGCATAAACAACCGCCGGGTGGGCCCCGTCGGGCCGGATGTTCGGCGGAACATAGACAAAGGCGGCTATGGGGGTCCCGTCGAAGGCGGGGTAAGTGACAAGCTGCGGCCGGACAAAGTTCCGACGCCGGAGGCCCCCAACGGGAACCCGCGTCAGCTGGCGGAGACGGCCGGAATCCCGGTCAAACCGCCAGACTTCAGGCGGCGAATCGGCCGAGGCGTAAAGCAGGAGGAGCTGGCGCCCCGGTCGGGAAAATTCGGCCGAAAGGTAAACCCCCTCGGGCAATTTAACCGGCATCTCGAAGCCATCAACCCTCCGGATAAAGGCCCGGTGGTTTCCGGCCATGTTGCAAACATAGATAAATTCCGGAGAAACCGGCGAGACGGCCAGGGCCCAGCTCTCCCACTCGCCCGGGGTGAGCCAGTCAACCCGGCCGCTGGCCGTATCGAGCAGGCCGACAGCCTCAACATCTGCCGGGTTTGCGTTGGAGTTGATGACCAGGTGGCGGCCGTCGGGAAGCCAGCCAACAGCCACCGTGATATGGGCCGTATCGGCCGGAACCAGCACCGTTTCCTGCCGGGTATCCAGGTCGAGGACGGTTACGCCGGAGTGCAGAAAGTCGTAAGTTCGGGTCAGGGCGAGCCGCCGGCCATCAGGACTCCAGCGCAGGCCGGCGCACTGGCCGTATTCGGTTCCGGCAATCCTGCTCACCCTGGCCGTAACGGGGTCGAGCAGGTAGACGGCATACTCGCCGGGATTATCCCGCTCGGCAGCAAAGGCGATAAACCGGC
>JAUQQI010000280.1:0-8433 GCA_030549955.1 Chloroflexota bacterium | reverse complement strand
GGCTGTCAGGCGACCAGCGGATGCTCCGGTAGCCGATACCCTCAGTCCGGGTCAGGTTTCGGGCCGGCCCGCCCCGGGACGGGATAAGAAAGATATTAGGCTTTTCGTTCCCGCCCCGGTCCTGGGTATAGGTGACCCAGCGGCCGTCGGGCGACGGCTCCTCCAGGCGGGTGCGCTCGTCGGAGACGGTGAGCTGTTCGGGCCAGCCCCCGCCGGCCGGGAGCCGCCAGATGTTGAACCGGCCGGTGATATTCGCCTCGAGGTAGATGAACCGGCCGTCGGCCGACCAGCGGGCGGCCGCGACCTGATGCACGTTATAGAGGGTCTCAAGGTCCAGGGGGCCGTAGCCGGGCCGGCGCGGACTCCGGACCGGTTCGGCTTTCAGGCGCGCGGCCGGTGTTGGAATCATCGGCGACCTCTCCCGGGTAGAGTCGTGGCGGGCTGCTGGCCTCGATTACGTTTTAAACCAGCCGCCTGGCCGGGGTCAAACCGGACCGCGGCCCGGCTTGCCCCGGCGGCCCACCGCGCCCGAAAATAATCAGTGGACACCCCGATGTCAGTTGCCTGGCTTGAAGTCTCGGTTGCCGCCCAGCGTGAGGCCGCGGATGCCGTCGCCGAGGTCCTCGGCCGCTACGGCCACGGCGGGGTCGCCGTTGAAGAGCCCATCCGGCCCGACCCGGAGGGCGACGGCTACGAAATCGACCTGACGGCGCCGGTCATCGTCCGGGCCTACGTGCCGGAGAATGGGGCCGGCCGGCGGAGGCTTGGCCGGCTTCTTCGGGCCCTCTGGCACCTGCGGCAGGTCGTCGACTTCCCCGAGCCGGAGGTGCGAACCCTGGCTGAGGCCGACTGGGCCCAGGCCTGGAAGGAGCACTTCAAGCCCCACCGGGTCGGGCCGTTTCTCATCGTCCCGCCGTGGGCGGACCTCCCGGCCCCAGCTGACGGCCTGCCGGTGATTGTTGACCCGGGTCTCGCCTTCGGAACCGGCCTCCACCCGACGACCCGCCTTTGTCTCGAGCTGGCCGCCGAACTGCTCCGGCCGGGGGAGGCGGTCCTCGACCTGGGAACAGGCTCGGGAATTCTGGCGATGGCGGCCGCCCGGCTCGGGGCCGGGTCGGTGCTGGCCCTGGACATCGACCCGCTGGCCGTAAAGGCGGCCCGGGCGAACGTCCGGCGCAACCGGCTCAACCGCCAGGTGAAGGTCGCGAAGGGCACCCTTAAAGGGCCGGCCGGCCCCTTTGACCTTATCCTCGCCAACCTCAGTGCCCCGGTCCTGACCGAGCTCGCCCCGGCCATGGCGGGGTCCCTCGCACCCGGGGGGCGGCTCGTGATGTCAGGACTGCTGGTCGGGCGGGCCGCTGAACTTGCAGGCTTATACACCGGCCTGGGCCTGCAACTGCTGGGCCGGCGGACGTTGGGAGACTGGGCGGCCCTGGTTCTCGGGCGGGGCCAGAAGTGACCCACCGGTTTTTCGTGCCGCCTGAGCGTATCAGGGGCCGGCTCGTCGAGTTTGACCCGGCCCAGGCCCATCAGCTCCGGGATGTGCTCCGGCTGAAGCCCGGCGAGGCAGTTGTCATCTTTGACAACTCCGGCTGGGAATTTGACGTCGTCCTGGAGGGGATCGACCGGGAAGGGGCAACCGGCCGGGTCGAGCGGCGGCGGCTGGTCGAAACCGAGCCCAAGGTGAAGGTCACCATCTATCAGGCCTTGCTGAAGGGAAGCCGGTTCGACTGGCTCCTGCAGAAGGCGACTGAGGTCGGGGCGGTCGGCTTTGTGCCGATGGTCACGGCCCGGTGCGTCGCCGAGCCACCCGACCCGACGGCCCGGGGCAAATTTGAGCGCTGGCGGCGGATTGTGGTAGAGGCCGCCGAGCAGTCCCGCCGGGGAAAGGTTCCGAAGATCCATGAGCCGATAAACTTTGAGGAGGCCTGCCGGAGCGTCCAGGAGCTTGCGTTCATCCCGTATGAGGGGCGGGGAGTCCAACCCCTGCGAGCGGCCCTGGACGAGGCAACCGGCCTGCGTCGGCCCTATTCGGTGGCCCTCTTCGTCGGCCCGGAGGGCGGCTTCACGCCGGAGGAGGTTGAGCTGGCCCGCCGGCGGAATATTGTACCGGTCAGCCTCGGGCCCCGGATTCTCCGGGCTGAGACCGCTGCCCTGGTCGCCCTGACCATAGTCCTTGCCCACTTCGGCGACCTGGACTGACCGGCATTAGTCCAGGTTAAGGAGGCCCACAAAGAGGTCAGGGGCCAGGCTGCGGAGCAATTCGATGTGCTCCCGGCTGGCGACGTCGGCCTCGAGGGGGGTCACGGAGATCTTTGACTGCTTGATGGCCCAGATGTCGCTCCCCTCGTCTTCTTCCCAGACGGGCCTGCCCCGGGTTATCCAGTAAAGACTGCGCCCCTTCCGGTCGACGTACTCCTCAATGATGTCAGTGTAGCTCCGGCGGGCCAGGTAGGTCACTTCGATGCCCTTAATTCCGGCCAGCGGCAGGTCGGGCAGGTTGATGTTGAGCAGGATCTTCGGGGGCAGCTTTCCCTGGGCCACCAGCCGAACCAGTAGCCTGGCAAGCCGGGCGCCGGGTTCGAGATTCTCGGGCTTGAGGCTGTTTATCGAGAGGGCGAAGGCCGGCCGGCCCAGGAAGTAGCCGTGGAGGGCGGCCCCGACCGTCCCTGAAATAAGGACGTCGTTGCCCAGGTTTGAGCCCTCGTTTAACCCGGAGACCACACAGTCGATGCCGTCCTTAAAGAGGCTGTTGATAGCCATGATGACGCAGTCGCCCGGGGTGCCCTCGACCGAGTAGGCCTCCAGCTCCCCACTCATGGTCGGCGGCAGGCGGTTGACCCGGATCGGGTGGTTAAGGCTTATGGCTGCGCCGATGGCGCTCTGCTCCCGGTCGGGGGCGACGATGTAGACCCGGAAGTCCTTAACCAGCTCACCGGCCAGGGCCCAGAGGGATGGGGCGTAGATGCCGTCGTCGTTAGTTACCAGGACCCGCACGGTCATTTATTTTAAAACTCCCGACTGGCGATGAATTGAATGAGGTCGGCGAAGTCGGCCCGAACGTCGGCCCGGAACGGCAGGCCCGCCAGGAGCTGTCGGGCCCGGTCGAGCCATTCGGCGGCAACCCGGCGGGTGAAGGCTTCGGCGCCGGCTT
This sequence comes from Chloroflexota bacterium, assembly GCA_030549955.1. GTDB lineage: Bacteria > Chloroflexota > Dehalococcoidia > JAUQQI01 > JAUQQI01 > JAUQQI01. The sequence continues at coordinate 5,279 of JAUQQI010000280.1, read as the reverse complement.
CAGTCAGCCGGTCGGCCAGGGCCGCGGCGGAATCCGGCCCAATCTCCGGCCGGGCATAGACCTCGGCTACCAGGCGGCGAAGTCCGGGCGGACCCTCCGTCAGGGCCCAGACGACCGGCAGAGTCTTTTTGCGTTCCCGGAGGTCGTCGCCGGCCGGCTTGCCCGTGACCTCCCGCCGCCCCCAGACCCCCAGGTAGTCGTCCCGAACCTGGAAGGCGACCCCGAGGGTCTCCCCAAATTCCCGGGCGGTATCTACCGCCCCGCCGCCCCCGACCAGGACCCCCATCCCCACTGCGGTCCCGATGAGGGCAGCCGTCTTCCGCCGGACCATTTCAAAATACCCGGCGAGGGTAGCCGTGGGCCGGGCGGCCAGCTCCAGGTCGGCCACCTGACCCTGGCAGACGACCCAGCAGGCCCCAGCCAGCATCCGGACGCATTCCAGGGCCGTCGCCGGCGAAACACCCCGGTCGGCCAGTTCGGCCAGCTTGCGAAAGGCGAGCGCAAAGAGGCCGTCGCCGGCGTTGATCGCCTGGTCAGTTCCCCAGATGGTCCAGACGGCCGGTCGGTGACGGCGCTCGGGGGACCGGTCCTGGATGTCGTCGTGGATCAGGGTGAAGTTGTGCAGAAGCTCGACGGCGGCCGCCGCCGGGAGGGCCTACTGCCACTCGCCCCCCACCCCGTCGCAGGCCAGGAGCATTAAAAGCGGCCGGATGCGCTTGCCGGGGTCGGCGGCTGTGGGGCGGCCTTCGGCATTGACCCAGCCGAGATGGTAGGCGACCATCTGGGAAAGCAGGGTTCCGTTCTCCGGGAGGGCCGACCGGAGCTCGGCCTCCAGGGCCGGGCCGTAGCGGGCGTTCAGGCGCTCGAGGACCGTCATCGGTCAGCTAGGGCTTACCGGGTGGGCCGGTGTTCGGAAGCTGTCGGGCCAACCTTAAGACGGCCGAAGGGGCTCAGGGTCCAGCGAACCCGGATAAGGCCGAGGACGTCATCCCAGGCAGTTTTGACGATGTTGACCCGCGAGTCCAGGTCTTCGACCCACTCCACCGGAATCTCTTTTATCTTATACCCAAAGTGTTCGGCCAGCAAAAGGAGTTCCGAGTCGAAGAACCACGACTCGTCCCGGACCAGGGGCACGAGGGCCCGGACAGCCCGCCGGGAGAGGGCCTTAAACCCGCACTGGGCGTCGCTGAACCGGTTGAAAAACATCAGCTTGATAAGGAGGTTATAGGCCCGAGAAATCACTTCCCGCTTGAGGGAGCGGGTCGTCCGGGACGCGGGCATGAGCCGCGACCCGATGGCCAGGTCGTAACCTTCTTCGGCCACCGCCCGGATCAGGGGCTCCAGGGCCCGGAGGTTCGTCGACAGGTCAACGTCCATGTAGCAGACGACGTCAGCGTCGCTGCCGAGCCAGGCGGCCCGCAGGGCCCGGCCCCGCCCCTTCCGGTCGAGGTGCAGAACCGCAACTTCGGGATAGGTGGCGGCCAGCTCCCCGGCCACTTCGAGGGTCCGGTCCCGGGAGGCATTGTCGGCAATGACAATCCGCCACCGGTAAGGAAAAGCCGTCTCGAGCAGGAACGACCGGAGGGCCTCAATGTTCCGGCGGAGGACCCGCTCCTCGTTGTAGACGGGGACGACGATATCGACCGTTACCGACCGTATTGGGGCGGCCACGTCCGGCGCCTCACCACAACTCCCGTAACCTCCGGGCGACCGGGAAGGGGTCAGAGGCAACAACGCTGGCGGCATAGAGTTCCATGCCGGCGATGTCGGCCGTCCGGTTTGTCGGGTCGCCCCGGTCGACAACCCTGACCAGGGCCGGAAAATCCTCCCAGGCGTCCTGGTCCCCGAAGGGTGGGAGGTACACCCCCACATTAAAGGCCTGAACCCCCAGCCCCCGAACGTAGATTTCCAAAAGACGGCCCAGGGCAAACCAGAGGGCCTCGCCCGGCGCCCCGGCCCACAGGAGAACTTCTCGCTCCTTGACCGGGGTCAGGTAAACCAGGCCCCGGATGCCGTTTCTGGGGGGCAGGCTCAGGCCGAGGGCGTCGTGGACGGCGTAGAGGTCGTCCAGAAAGCCCGACTCAAACCGGGTCCGGTACTCAACCAGGGTTCGCCGCAGGGCCTCGACCTTGCCGTAAGGAAGGTCCCGGGCCAGGACCATCTGCAGGTGGCCATGAATGAGGGAAGCCCCCGACTTCCAGAGGCAGTTCCAGAGGACAAACGGAAACCGGGCCGATGGCTCGGCGCGGTGGGCGGCTTCAAGCCAGCGCCACGCCACATCCAGGTAGTCGACGACCTTTTCGGCTTCCACCACCAGCGGGTTGTGGTCGTTAAAGACGACCAGGCCGCTGAATTCGTCGTATTTTGCGACATTGCTGGCCGAGACCGAGAACTTTCCCGTAACCCGCCCGAAAATGTCCTCCGGAGTTCCTGTTAAGGGGGTACAGAGGGGGTCACCGGCATTTTTCTCGATCTCGGCCAGGACGTCCCCCGAAGACCGGACTTCCATCGGCCGGCGGGCCCGAAGCTCGTTGTAAAGGGCCGTTTCGAGGGTAACCAGGTTGGTCACCCGGACGATCTTCTGGGCCAGCACCGGCTCGAGGGCCCCGAAGGTTTTTATAATCCAGGGCTCCATTTCGGCCGGTGGCCGGAGGCGGCCCACCGAGACCGTAACCCGGAAGAGGCGGTCGAAAAGCCGGCGTTCGGTCGGGGGCAGGGCATCAATCAGGTCGGGCAAGTCCACAATCGAGCGGTTCACGGCCGGCCGGTCGCCATCACCTCAGCCGCCCGAAATTCCAGGGCCTTAAGGTAAACTTCAACATACTTCCGGGCCGAGCGGTCCCAGGAAAAGTCCCGGGTCATGCCCCGAATCTGGAGCTTACGCCAGACATCCCGGTGCTTCCAGGTTTCAACGGCCCGAATGATGGCCGCAAAAAAGGCCCACGGGTCATATTGTTTAAACGTAAAGCCGTTGCCCTCCCCGGTGCGGGGGTCGAAATCTTGCACGGTATCGGCAAGGCCGCCGGTCTCCCGCACCACCGGAACGCTGCCGTAGCGCATGGCGATCATCTGGCCGAGGCCGCACGGCTCGAATCTCGAGGGCATCAAAAACATGTCCGAGCCGCCGTAGATCTTCTGGGCAAGCTCGGCATTGAACGTAAGAAAGATGCCGGTCCTGTCCGGATATTGCTCGGCCACCCGCCGGAACATCGCGTGATAGTGGGGGTCACCAGTCCCGAGCAGAACGAACTGCACGTCAAAGAGCCGCAGAAGCGGCTCGATAACCTGGCCGACCAGGTCGAACCCTTTCTGGTCAGTAAGCCGGGAGATCATCCCCAGGAGGGGCACATCCGGATTCAGGGGCATGTTTGCCTGCCGCTGGAGGTCAAGCTTGTTTTCGACCCGCCGGTCCAGGGAGTTAACATCGAAGTTTACAGCCAGGTGGCGGTCAGTCGCCGGGTTGAGTTCCTCGGTGTCGATCCCATTGAGGATACCGAAGAGCCGGTCCTTGCGGTCCCGGAGGATCGGGTCGAGCTTTTCGCCGTACTCGGGGGTGAGGATCTCCTGGGCGTAGCGCTCGCTGACGGTCGTTATCACGTCAGCAAAGAGCATACCCCGGGCCATCAGGTCGACGACGTTGGCCAGCTCCGGAATTTCCGGGTAGAGAAAACCGTACTCGTCGATGCCGGCAATTTCAAGGATTCGCCAGCCGAAAATTCCCTGATAGGCCAGGTTGTGGATGGTGTAAACGGTGGCAGTTTTCTGAAAGAAAGGGTCGGCGGAGTAGATGGTCTTAAGCCAGTTCGGAATAATAGCCGTGTGCCAGTCGTTGCAGTGGATAATGTCGGGCGCCCAGCCAATACGCTTGATAAATTCGAGGGCCCCTCGGCTGAAGAGGATAAAGCGCTCCCCATCATCCGGGTAGCCGTAAATTCCTTCCCGCAGGAAGTACTTCTGCGAATCGACAAAGTAAACGGGCACCTGATTCCCAAGCCGGCCTGCGTAGATTTTCACCGGCTCGAAGGTCTCGTCCATCGGGACCTGAAGGTCGTCAAGGACGGGCTCGAGGCCGAAGCGAACCGGGTCGACCCGGCCATAACGGGGGGTTATGACCCGGATGTCGTGGCCGAGCCGGGCGAGGGCCTTCGGGAGGGAACCGGCCACATCGGCCAGGCCACCGGTCTTTGCAAATGGCGTGACTTCAGCGCTGCAGAACAGAACCTTTAACTGCCGCGCACTTTGTTCGGTCAAAATCTCTCACCTCCCCCTTAGTATAGCACCCGGCAGCAGGCGCCCAGGGGGAAGCCGCGTCCGGTCCTTTTCAGGCCGGTGATTTGGCGACGGCAGAGCTGCCGGGCTAGAATTTAGGGGGGGTCTCGACCGAAATCTTTGTCAGAGGGGTGTTGACCATGCGCAAGAAGATCAGCATCATCGGAGCCGGAAACGTCGGGGGCACCCTCGCCCAGCGTCTCGCCGAACGGGACTATGCCGACATTGTCCTGGTGGACATTATCGACGGTCTGCCCCAGGGCAAAGGACTCGACATCCTGGAGTCGGCTCCGGTCGTCGGCTACGACACGAACATCATCGGGACAAACGATTACGCCGATACCGCCGGCTCGGACCTGGTCGTCATCACTTCGGGGATGGCCCGCAAACCCGGCATGAGCCGGGACGACCTGGTCCTGGCAAACGGGGAGATTATCCGGTCGGTCGTTGAGCAGGTCATAAAATATTCGCCGAATACCATCCTCCTGATGGTCACAAACCCCCTTGATGCGATGACCCAGCTCGCCCTCCACGTGAGCGGCCTGCCGCGGGAGAAGGTCATCGGGCAGTCGGGGGTCCTGGATGCGGCCCGGTTCAGGACCTTCATTGCGATGGAGCTCGGCGTCTCCTTCCGGGACGTCCAGGCGATGGTCCTGGGCGGTCACGGGGATACGATGGTCCCCCTCCCGAGGTACGCCACCGTCTCCGGCATCCCGGTGACCGAGCTTATCCCGCCCGAGCGGATTCAGGCCCTGGTCCAGCGGACCATCGACGGTGGGGCCGAGATCGTTCGCCTTCTTAAAACGGGCAGCGCCTTCTACGCCCCGTCGGCGGCGACGGCCGAGATGGTCGACGCGATCATCCTGGACCAGAAGCGGCTCCTGCCGGCCTGCGTCTACCTGCAGGGCGAGTACGGCATAAACGGGGTCTGCGTCGGGGTGCCGGTCATCCTTGGGGCCGGGGGCGTCGAGAAGGTAGTCGAGCTTAAGCTCACCGGTGAGGAGCTTGCG
>JAUQQI010000069.1:2941-10617 GCA_030549955.1 Chloroflexota bacterium | reverse complement strand
GGTAGCCGTCACCTGGGATAGCTCGTTCGGCTGCAATGATGTGCCCGCGCAGGGAGCGTACGAGGTCAGGCTGACGATATTAAATAGCCCGGACAGTTCCGAACCGGTCCGGGTTGAGCGGGTCGTCTTGCGCCATACGACCCCGCGGCCGGGCGGGAGTCGTCCCACGGCCCGCCTGGAGCATACCGGCCTGGTTGTCGTGACCGGACGTTACCAGCTTGTCAGCACCGACGAGGGGGACAAGGCGAACCTCCACCTGGCAGCCCTTGGGGAGACGGCAACCGGCCGCCCATTCCGGCTCGGGGTCAACCTCCATTTCCGGGGACCAGGCGCCCGGGAGTAGCGGTTCGGTCGGACGTCAGCGGGCTGCCGGCGGCGCGACAGGCTCGGGCTTCGAACGCCGGAGCCGGATCCTGACCCGCTCCATCAGCCGGCAGAAGGAGCAGACCTGCGCAGTCGTGGGCATGCCGCAGCGCTCGCACTCGACCAGTTGCGGCCTCTCTTCGGCCGCCGAAATCAGCTTCCGGCCCTTCTGGAGGAAGCCCAGGTAGAGGTTCTGTTTCGCCCCGGGCGAGTGCTGTTCGATGAGATTCAGGGCCTCCTTGTAGAGCAGGGACCGGGCCCCGACCGCGTTCGGACACTCATCCAGCACGTAGTCGATGCCCCGCAGGACGGCGTAGGCGGCAATCTCCCGTTCGGCCAGCCGGTAAAGCGGCTTGACTTTCTTCACCAGGTTCGGGTAGCCGGCCGGCAGCACCGGCCCCTGGCGGATCAGGTACCCGTCCTGCCAGTGGATCAGGTTCCCGAGCAGGGTAGCGGCCTCGTCGTCGAGGTTGTGGCCGGTGGCTACCACATCAAACCCCTGCTCCAGGGCAACCTTGTTGAAAATGTATCTCTTTGATAGGCCGCACGCCGAGCAGGGCGTCCGCTCGGAACCCCGCTTGAAGTCCTCGACCGTCACGCCGTAGTCGGCCTCCAGGTCGACGATGATCAGCTCGGCTCCCCGGTCCCGGGCAAAGGCCTCGGTCTTTTCCTGGGAGAGGTCGGAATAGCCCGGGATTCCCAGGTTGATGTGAAGACCGGTCGCCTGGTAGCCGAAGCGCAGGAGGACATCCCAGAGGGCAAGGCTATCCTTGCCCCCGGAGACCGCGACGAGGATGCGGTCCTCGGGGCTGAACATCTTTTCGTCATGGACGGCCCGCCGCACCTGGTTATCAAAGAACTCGATGAAGTGTTCCGGACAGAAGGCCGAGTGGTGCCGGCGCACCTCAACGGCGGCGGGCTGACGGCACTTAATGCACCGCATCGGTCTGGCCTCCGGACATCACCGGACGGACCTCGATGACGTCGTCGTCCCCAACCACCGTATCCCCGGTGACCAGGCTATCGCCCCGGATCACCAGGACGGCTTCGGGGTTAATGTTCAGCTCTTTAAGAATATCCCGGACCCGCCGGGCGCCCTTGAGCTCGAGTTCCTGGCGCTTGGGATAACGGACGATAACCTTCACCTCGAAACCCCCGTTATCAAGTTTACCGGGCCGGGTTTACCGGGGTAAAAATAGAGCGGGAGACGGGATTCGAACCCGCGACATCCTCCTTGGAAGGGAGGCGCTCTGCCAGCTGAGCTACTCCCGCGGCCAATGTATATTATAGCCCATGAATCGGCGGCAGGTCCCGTGCTAGATTCCTGACTGGGAGGTGCGGCATGCGCCGGCGGTTCTTCCGCTTCGGTTTCGGGATGCCCCACTTCGGGTTCTTCTACTTCGGGCCGGGCTTTCCACGGCGACAGGAATACCTGGAAATGCTCGAAGAGTACAAGCGGGAGCTCGAGGCCGAGCTCCGGGAGGTTGAACGGGAGATCGCCGAACTGAAGGCCGAGCTCGGCCGGGAAGCCTGAACCGGTCCGGTTACCAGGCGGTCCAGCCGCCATCGACGTAGATAACCTGGCCGGTGATGTAGTCCGAGGCGGACGAGGCCAGGAAGACGACAACTCCGGCCAGGTCGGCGACCTCCCCAGTCCGGCCCATGGGGGTGCGGCCCAGAATCCTGGCCGAATGCTCGGGATGGGTGAGCAGGGGTTCGGTCAGGTCGGTGTAAAAATAGCCCGGCGCGATGGCGTTCACGTTGACCCCGAGCTTCGCCCACTCAATGGCCAGGCATCTTGTCAGCTGGCCGATGCCGCCCTTGGTGACCCCGTAAACCGAGGCGTTCGGCAGGGCCAGGGTTGTGGCCAGGGACCCGATATTGATGATTTTCCGGCGGTAGGATGGGTCCTTCTGGAAGGCCTCCACCATGTGGCGGCCGGCCGCCTGGGCGGTAAAGAAGGCAGTTTTGAGGTTTAAATTAACCATGTAGTCCCAGTCGGCCTCGGTCACCTCTAAGGCCGGTTTGCGGATGTTCGTGCCGGCGTTATTCACCAGAATGTCCAGGCGGCCAAAGTGGCGGATCGTCTCTTCGGCCGCCCGGACGCCTTCCCGGGAATCGGTCAGGTCCGCCGGAATCGGCAGGGCTGCCCGGCCAAGTGCCCGGATTTCGGCGGCGACCCGGTCGAGGGCCTCGGGTGACCGGGCCACGATGGCAACGTCAGCCCCGGCCGAGGCGAGGATCAGGGCGATGCCCCGGCCGAGCCCCCGGCTCGCCCCGGTTACCAGGGCAACCCGGCCCGTCAGGTCGAAAGTCGGCTTGAGATTCATTGCGCCCCCTGTCGCATTGTGGCATAATATATGCAGAGCGGTCCCCCCGGATGCTGACCCCTGGGTCCGGTATAATTGGGTAGTTAGCCCGATCTCCCCGGGAGGAAGGTATGGAGCTTTTCCTCGACACTGCGAATATAGAGGAGGTGCGCCAGGGCGTCAAGCTTGGGGTCGTGAGCGGGGTGACGACGAACCCGTCCCTCGCGGCCCGGGCGGGTACGCCGTCGTTCCGGGACCTCGTCCTGGAGGTCTGCCGCCTTGTCCCGGGACCGGTGAGCGTCGAGGTTACCGCCCTGGATGCTGGGGGAATGGTCCGGCAGGCCCGGGAGCTGGCCGGCTGGGCGCCGAATGTGGTCGTCAAGATTCCGGTGACCGCGGCCGGGCTGGAGGCCATCAGCACAGTTTCGAAAGAGGGAATCAAAGTAAACTGCACCCTTTGCTTCTCGGTAAACCAGTGTCTGCTTGCGGCCCGGGCCGGGGCGGCGTACGTGAGCCCCTTTGTTGGGCGGCTGGATGATACCGGCCACGACGGGATGGCGGTGGTCCGGGACACGGTTGAAATCTTCCGGCGGTATAATATTGCGACGAAAGTTATTGCGGCCAGTATCCGGCATCCCCTCCACGTGGTCGCCGCCGCCAAGGCCGGGGCCGATATCGCAACGGTGCCGTTCAAAGTGCTCATGCAGATGCTCCACCACCCGCTGACGGACATTGGCCTGAGCCGGTTCCTCGAAGACTGGAAGGCGGCCGGCCTCGAGTTTGAACTGCCCGTCGGCGGCCACTGAAGCCAGAAAAGTCTGGATGCTTCAGGGCAAAATGCGGAAGGCGTTGGGAGACAACGAACCTTAGCTGGGCCGGTTGGGGGTAACCGCCCGGGAATGGCTTGATTTTTCCCCTGGAATCGCCGAGTCCGAATAAAAACCCCCAAACACCTTATCCCTGGGAGCGACCATGAATATCTCAGAGCTTGAGTCCAAAACCCGTGAGGAACTGCTTGAGGTGGCCCGGGAGCTGGGCCTGACCGGCCTGAGCTCCTTGCGGAAGCAGGACATTATTTTCCGCCTGCTCCAGGCCCATACCGAACAGCAGGGCAACATCTTCACCAGCGGCGTCCTGGAGGTCACCGACGAAGGCTACGGTTTTCTCCGGCGCCAGAACTTCCGGCCGAGTCCGAACGACATCTACGTTTCTCAGACGCAGATTCGCCGGTTCGGCCTGCGCACCGGCGACCTGATCACGGGTCAGGTGCGGCCGCCGAAGGACACCGAAAAGTATTACAGCCTCCTGCGGGTGGAGGCGGTGAACGGGGTGGACCCGGAGCAGGCCCGGCACCGGCCCCTCTTCGAGGAACTCACCCCGATCTTCCCGAACCAGCTCATTAAGCTGGAGACGACCGCTAACAACCTTACCACCAGGCTTATCGACCTGGTGGCTCCCCTCGGCCGGGGCCAGCGGGGCCTCATCGTCTCGCCCCCCAAGGCCGGCAAGACGACGGTCCTCAAGCACATCGCTAACGCGATCGCTGCAAACTACGACGACATCCACATCATGTTCTGCCTGATCGGAGAGCGGCCGGAAGAAGTAACCGACGTGCGCCGGTCGGTCCACCGGGCCGACGTCGTGAGCTCAACCTTCGACGAGCCCGTCGAGGACCACACCCGGGTGGCCGAGCTGGCCCTGGAGTACGCCAAGCGCCAGGTCGAGCTTGGCCGGCACGTCATCATCCTGCTTGACAGCATCACCCGGCTCACCCGGGCCTACAACCTGGCCCTGCCGCCCTCAGGCCGGACCCTCACCGGGGGCATTGACCCGGTGGCCCTCTACCCGCCGAAGCGGTTCTTTGGGGCGGCCCGGAATACCGAGGAGGGCGGGAGTCTGACCATCCTCGCCACCTGTCTCATCGATACGGGCAGCCGGATGGATGAGGTAATTTACGAGGAATTCAAGGGAACCGGCAACTTCGAACTCCACCTGGACCGGCGGCTCGCCGAGCGGCGCATCTTCCCGGCGATTGACATCCTGCGCAGCGGCACCCGCCGGGAGGAACTCCTGCTGGATGAGCAGACCCTGCGCCAGGTCTGGCTCCTCCGACGGATGGTCTCCCTCATCAGCCAGAACGCGAGCAGCCCGACGGAGGCCACCGAGAAGGTCCTTGAGCGGCTCGCCCGCACCCGTAGCAACGCCGAATTCCTGGCGACCCTGAGCAAGGCCGAGGTTTGAGCGCCGCGGCCCTTGACCTGGGGCGGACTTCGGGGGTCAGCCGAGGCGGTGGCCGTAGTTGCGCCGGTAGAACTCGGCAAATTCGCCCTGTTTTATCGGCCGCCACCAGCCTTCGTTCGTCCGGTACCAGCGGACGGTCTCGGCCAGGGCCTCCTCAAATCGGTATCGGGGAGCCCAGCCCAGGGCCCGGAGGCGGCTGGTATCCAGGGAATAGCGGCGGTCGTGGGCCGGCCGGTCAGCCACCGGCCGGATGAGGCTTTCAGGCTTCCCGAGCAGGCGAAGAATAAGCCGAGCGACTTCGATATTCTGACGCTCATTGCCGGCGCCGACGTTGTAGACCTGTCCGACCTTACCCTCGTGAAGGACAAGGTCGATGGCGGCGCAGTGGTCGAGGACGTAGACCCAGTCCCGAACCTGGCGGCCGTCCCCGTAAAGGGGAAGGGGCTCATTATCAATGGCGTTGGTAATAAAGAGGGGAATGAACTTTTCGGGGTACTGGTAGGGCCCGAAGGTATTTGCCCCCCGGGTTATCAGCACCGGTACACCAAACGTCTCGTGGTAGGCCAGGGCCATCAGGTCGCCCCCGGCCTTGCTGGCAGCGTACGGGCTTCGGGGCGCGAGGGGGTCACCCTCGGATGCGGAACCCTCCAGGATCTCCCCGTAAACTTCGTCGGTTGAAACCTGGAGAAACCGGCCGGTGCCCCGGTGCCGGACCACCTCCAGCAGGACCCAGGTTCCCCAGATATCCGTGCGAATGAACTCGCCGGCCTCCAGAATAGACCGGTCAACGTGGGTTTCGGCCGCAAAATTTACCACGAAGTCGGGCCGCTCCTCGGCAAAAAGGGCGTCAACGAGGGGCCGGTCGGCGATGTCGCCCCGGACAAACCTGAAATATTCGCCTTCGGGAATGTCGGCCAGGTTCTCCCGTCGGCCGGCATAGGTGAGCTTGTCGAGAACCACGACCCGGTAGTCGGGCCGGTGGGTCCGCAGGAACCGGACGAAGTTGGAGCCGATAAAGCCCGCCCCGCCCGTAACCAGGACCGTCGTGCGGCCCATCAGACCACCCCCACCCGGCTGTGGTCGCCCAGCATCAGGTTATAAGCCTTCGGTTTGGTGGGCGACCGGGTGATCTCAACGTAACGGCCGATCAGGCTGTCGGCGACCCGGTGGTCCAGGTCCTGAATCCGGCTGAACTCGAGGACGATGCTGTGCTCGACCTCGGCCCGCTCCACCAGGCAGTCGTGGTAAATCGACGTGAACGGGCCGATGTAAGCGTTGATGATTTTCGTCCGCTCGCCGATGATGGCCGGCCCCCGGACCACGCTGTTGATGATCTGGGCGTCCTTTTCGACGATGACCTTCCCGTAAAGGCGGGACTGGCCGTCAACAAACCCTTCCACCCTAGGCTCCAGGGTTTCGAGGACGACCCGGTTGGCGTCGAGCAGGTCATCTTTCTTGCCGGTATCAATCCAGTAGCCGTTTATAACCCGGTAATCGACGGCATGCCCCCGGTCGATGAGAAACTGGATCGCGTCGGTAATCTCCAGCTCCCCGCGCCAGGACGGCCGTATGTTGTGGACCGCTTCGAAGACCACAGGCCTGAACATGTAAATGCCGACGATGACCAGGTCGCTGGGCGGTTCTTTCGGACGCTCAATGAGCCGGACCAGCCGGCCATCGACCAGCTCCGCAACCCCGAATTCGGTCGGATTCGGCACCCGGTGGAGGAGGACCAGGGCGTCAGCCTCACCTCGCCGGAATTCTTCCACGTAGCCGGAGATGCCCTCAAGGAGAAAGTTATCGCCCAGGAACATGACAAAGGGCGAATTCCCGAGAAACGGCTCCGAGACGAGAACCGCGTGGGCGAGGCCGAGGGGCTGCTCCTGGTGGATGTAGGTTACCCTGGCCCCAAAGCGGCTTCCGTCGCCGACCGCCGCCATAACCTGTTCCCGGGTATCCCCCACGACGATACCGATGTCGGTCACCCCGGCCTCCACCAGGTCTTCGATGGCGTAGAAGAGAACGGGCTTATTCGCGACCGGCACCAGCTGTTTGGCGCCAGTGTATGTGAGGGGGCGCAGGCGGGTTCCTTTGCCCCCGCTCAGGATCAGCCCTTTCAACGTCGCCATCCGATCGTCTCCCAGAAAGTTTTCTGGTGGGCCCGCTCCGGCTTTGGGACCACAAGGTCCTGGTTGGCCACGGCCGCCCCGGGGTTTATCACCGTCAGCAGGTCGGCATACTGGGGATCCGCCAGGACGGCAACGAGCTCCCGCGCCTGGGCCAGGCCCGGAGCCCTCGGGCCGGACGGGTGGTGGGCGTCCGAGGCCAGAAAGTGGGCCAGCCGGTAGCGCACATACTTTTCGGCCGCCGCCTTCGGCCCGGGGCCGAAGTGGCCGAGGAGACTCCCGGCCGTGACCTGAAACCGCATCCCCAGCTCAATCAGACGGCAGACCCGGTCGAGGTCCCGGGCCAGGTCGGCGTTGCGTTCGGGGCGGGCCATTATCGGAACGTAGCCGTGGGCGACCAGACGGAACGTCAGCTCCTCGGTCTCGGCCGGGCAGTAGCCGAAGGGCACCTCGACCAAGATATATCGGCTGTCGTTGAGGGTGAAGGCGTAGCCCTCAGCCAGCTGGTCGAGGAGATGGGGGCCGAGCCAGGCCTCCTGCCCGGGATAAATCTGGACGGAGATACCCGCGGCCTTCACGGCCTGCTCAACCCGGGCCAGGCGGGCCAGAAACTCATCCCGGTTACCGACCCGGCGCC
>JAUQQI010000069.1:0-2931 GCA_030549955.1 Chloroflexota bacterium | reverse complement strand
CGGCGCCATTCCGTACCATGGGGCGTGGCGACCAGCCCGACAATCCCGTCCCGGGCGGCAGTCTCAGCCATTCGGACGGCGGTTTCCAGGTCCGGGGCGCCGTCATCGACGCCCGGCACAATGTGAACGTGGATGTCGACAGGTCCGGCGGGCACCTCGTTTTCAGCCAGCATCCTACGGAGTATACCCGGCGACCGGGAAACCGTTCAAGGACAGTGGATAACTCTCGGCGAAAGACACAGGCCAGCCTGTGCTAGAATGGAAGGAAAATGCTCGGCATTGTTGTGGTTAAGGCCACCCTGGGCCTGCTGGTGCTAATGACCGCTTATAGCGTACTTTTTGTTCAGCCGTTGCCGGTATTCCTCGGCACCGTATTGCTTGTCGTCTTCTTCAGTCGGCCCGGCCGGCCCAAACCCGGTTTCCAATCCCTCGACGAATAATCTGACCCCTTGAGCGGAGAGAACACCGGCCGTGACTTCGGGCCCCGGTTCTGAAGCACTACCCCGGCGCGACCCCCTGGGTCAGATCCTGCTTCGAAACGGTCTCCTTACCGAAGACCAGCTTTCGGATGCCCTCGAACTTCAGCAGCGCTCGGGGGACCGCCTCGGCCGGATCCTGGTGAGCCTCGGTTACGTAAACCAGCTGGCCGTGGCCCGGGCCCTGGCCGAGCAGTTCGGCCTGCCATTCCGGGACCTTTTGGCGGACCCGCCGCCCGCCCAGGTCGTCCAGCTCCTGGATGAGGATACGGCCCGGCGATACCGGGCAGTCCCGGTGGCCCTCGACGGGGGAGTAGTTGAGGTGGCCGTCGCCGACCCGGGGGATGAAGCTGCTATGGCGGCGGTGGCGGCTCGCCTGGACCGGCCGGTGCGATGGGTCGTCACCGGCGAACTCGACATCTACCGGACCCTGGAGCGGGTTTACCGGGAGATCTACCTGGACCGGATAAGGTTCGACCTGCTTTTGCGAAGGCCCGACCAGTCAGCCCATGAGACCTTTACGCCCCGACAGCTCGTCACGGCCCTCACTGTCCTGGTCGCCCTGTTTGTCGCGGTGCTACTGGCCGGGGAACCGGCCGAAATTCTCGTGAGCGTCCTGGTAACCGTCGGCTACACGATTCTCTCGGCCCACCGCCTCTACCTGATGTGGCGGGCCCTCAGTTCAACCTCCGGGCTGGAGGTTACGGCCGAAGAGCTTGCGGCCCTCGACGAGAAGACCTTGCCGGAGTACACCGTTCTGGTGCCCCTTTACCGGGAGACCGGGATTCTGCCAACGCTCCTTAAGGCCCTGGCAGCCCTCGATTACCCGGCCTCGAAACTTGATATCAAGCTGATCTTTGACGAAGATGACCCCGAAACCCTGACCCTGGCCCGCCAGCTTCGGCCACCCGGCCACTTTAAGTTTCTGGTTGTTCCGACCGGCACGCCCCGGACGAAGCCTAAAGCCCTGAACTACGGCCTCATCCAGGCCACCGGCCAATACTGCGTCATTTACGACGCCGAGGATATTCCGGAGCCGGACCAGCTTAAGAAGGCGGTGGTGGCCTTCCGGAAGGCTCCGCCAGAAGTCGTCTGTCTGCAGGCGCGGCTGAGCTTTTACAACCGCGACCAGAACCTTCTGACGCGGTGGTTCACGGCCGAGTACGCCCAGTGGTTCGACCTCACGCTGCCCGGCCTGCACGCAACCGGCGGCGTCATCCCGCTGGGTGGCAACTCAAACCACTTCATTACCGAGAAGGTGCGGGAATTGGGGGCCTGGGACCCGTACAACGTGACCGAAGATGCCGACCTGGGCGTCCGACTGGCCCGGGCCGGGTACCGCACGGCCATGTTCGACTCGACGACCTACGAGGAGGCCAACAGCGAACTGGCCAACTGGGTCCGGCAGCGGAGCCGCTGGCTCAAAGGCTGGATGCAAACCTGGCTCGTTCACATGCGTAAACCGGGCCGGCTACTCAGCGAGCTGGGCCCCTGGGGCTTCTTCAGCTTCCAGTCAATCATCGGCGGGACCCTCTTTGTGGCGCTTGTCAACCCGGTCCTCTGGGCTCTGACCACCATCTGGTTCCTCGGACGGTGGGAGGAAATTCCCGGGCTCTTTCCCGGGCCCGTCTTCTACCTGACGGCCGTAAGCCTCTACCTCGGTAACTTCGTTTTTGCATACCTTTACGCCCTCGGGGCCGCTCTCCGGGGTTACCACCGGGTTGTCCTCTACGGCTTGCTGGCTCCGATATACTGGCTCCTCATAAGTATCGCGGCCTGGCGGGCCGTCTTTCACCTGATCTTCAAGCCGTTCCACTGGGAGAAGACGGTCCACGGCCTTCACCTGCGGACTGAAAGGGTCGCCCGATGAAGACTGCAAGGCGCCAGTTCCTTACCGTCTCGGCCGTCCTCTTTGGCTGGAACCTGGCCTGGGCCTGGGTTATTCTGGTCCGCTGGGGCCTGATTCCGGCCGATGCCGCCGCCCGGACCCTCCTGGCCGCCGAAGTCTTTTTTAGCCGGGACCCGAAGCTGGCCAACCTGGGATTCGTCTGGCTGCCGCTGCCGGCTTTCCTTCAACTTCCGCTGGTTCTGGTCCCCGGGCTCTGGCCGACCGGACTGGCCGGAGCCGTTGTCTCGGCCCTGGCCGGAGCCCTTACGGGGGCCTTGATCAACGAAACGGCCCGGGCCCTCGGCTGGGGTCGCAGCCGCTACCTGCTCGTGGCGGCCTTTGCCCTGAACCCGGCGGTGATTTACGTCTCGGCCAGCGGGCTTACGGAACCTCTCCTCATAGCGGCGGTCCTGGGACAGGTCCGGTGTTTCATCGGCTGGGCCGGGGCTGAGGCTCAGGGTAACCGGCGGGCGGCCGTAGCCTGGCTGGTTGGTCTCGGAGTGAGCAGCGCGGTAGCCGTGCTGACCCGCTATGAAGGCTGGTTTCTCAGCATCGTTCTTGCCCTGA
>JAUQQI010000277.1 GCA_030549955.1 Chloroflexota bacterium | reverse complement strand
CGGGCCGCCCTCGAAAGCTAGGAGGTTCCCCCATGGGGCAGGATTTTTCGGGCCGGGTGGTGCGGCTGACCAACCTCCAGCCCCGGACCGGGCTCACTGGTCACCCCGGCGTCACCGCCTATTCGTTCGCCCGGCCGGGTCAGGGCTGCCGGTGGCTTCTGGTGACCCTGGACGTGGTCGAAGAGGGGGGCGGCATCGAGCCCCACTACCATGAGGGCCGGGACTTCGACCATGCTTATTACGTCATCAGCGGCGAACTCCTGGTCACCATCGGCGACCGGGAGTACCGGGCCGGTCCCGACTCGCTGATAATTTTCCCGTCGGGGGTCGTCCACGGCTTCAAGGCCGTAAGCCCTGGTGGGGCCCGGGTCTTGCGCCTTGGGGCAAGCCCGACCGGGGAGGCGACTGGCGGGAGCATCTTTGTTTCTGGGGGAGGGTAAGCCCGATGCTCCTTTTAAGTAACGACGAGGTAAAACAGGTCCTGACGATGGACCTTGCGATTCGGACCCTGGAGGAAGCTTACCTCGAGTTTTTCCGGGGCCAGTCCGTCTGCCGGCCCCGGATTAACATTCAGGTTCCCCTGGGGGCCGACGGAAAGGTTTACAACTGGTCCACGGTTGAGGGCGCCTCGGCCGGGTCGGGTTACTTTGCGATCCGGCTCATGTCGGACATCAGCTACATTCAGGCTTCTGATGGGGTCCGGACCCGGGAAAAATACTGCGTCCGGCCGGGCCTCTTCTGCGGCCTGATCCTGCTGACCAGCCTTCATACCGGCGAGCCCCTGGCCCTGATGCACGACGGCTATATTCAGCACGTTCGACAGGGGGCTGATGGGGGCATCGGGGCGAAGTACATGGCCCGGTTTGATGCCGAAGTCGTCGGCATGTTCGGGTCGGGGGGCATGGCCCGCTCCCACGCCGAGGCCTTCTGCGCCGTCCGCAAGGTTCGCCGGCTCAAGGTTTACAGCCCGACCCGGGACCACCGGGAAGCCTACGCCCGGGAGATGGCCGAAAAACTCGGCATCGAGGTCGAGGTCTGCGAAAGCCCGGATAAGGTCTACCGGGGCGCCGACATCCTGGCCGGGTGCACCGACTCGGTCGAGCCCGTCATCCGGGGCGAACTTATCGAGCCAGGAACCCACCTGGTCGAGGTTGGCGGCCTGCTCGATGAAGCTACGGTGGACCGGGTCGATGTTGCCCTCCGCTTCGGGCTTACCCCGCCCCCGGTGGGCCGTCCGGACTGGGTGGTCGAGGGCGACAGCCTCGCCTGGCGGGTTCAGGCTGATGCTGCGGCCGGCGGCCGGGTCGTCGGGGACGCGGCCGCCCGGCTGCCGGCCGAAAAGGTCATCTCCCTTAAGGACCTGCTTGAAGGCCGAGTGACGGGCCGGCGGCGGCCGGAGGAGATAACCTACTCCGAGCGCGGCGGCCTGCGGGGCATCCAGTTTGCGGCCATCGCCGGGAAGGTCTATGAGCTCGCCCGGGCGCAGGGCCTCGGCCGGGAACTGCCGACCGAATGGTTCCTTCAGGACATCCGGAATTAGGGTTGACACAGGTGGGCCCGACGGAAACCATCGCCCGCTTCATTACCGAAACCCGCTTCCAGAACCTGCCGGGGCCCGTCGTTGAGGCCGCCAAAGTCGCCATCTTCGACGGCGTCGGCTGTATGCTGGCCGGCTCGGCCGAGCCCCTCGGCCAGATTGTGGCCGACTACGTGCGCCGGCTCGGCGGGCGGCCTGACTGCGTTGTTGCCGGCCACGGCTTCCGGACGAACCCGGTCATGGCCGCCTTTGCGAACGGGACCTTTCTGCATGCCCTGGATTTCGAAATTCAGGGGATTCCTCCGACCCACGGGACTTCGGCGATCCTTCCCCCGGCCCTGGCCCTTGGGGAGGTCGTCGGGGCCACCGGCAAGGACGTCATCGCGGCGTACGTTGTCGGCTGGGAGGTTCAGCAGCGGCTCCGGGCCGCATCGGCCCGGTTCCGGGGCCGAATGTTCCACCCGCCGGGCATCTTCGGGCCGATGGGGGCCGTGGCATCGGCCGCTAAGACTCTTGGCCTGGACGCCGAACAGGTCAAAATGGCCCTGGGGGTTGCAGCATCCCGGGCCGGCGGCCTCTTTGCGAACAACGGCACCATGGTCAAGGCGACCCACCCGGGGAACGCCGCCCGGGTGGGGGTCGAGGCCGCCCTGCTGGCGGCCGCCGGTTTTGTCAGCAACGACGCGATCCTGGAGGCCCACCAGGGTTACGTTGAGACCTTCTTCGGCGAAGATTTTGACTGGGACCGGCTGACCCGTGACCTGGGCGCGGCCTGGAACCTGGTGAGCCCGGGCTTTTACATCAAGCGATTTCCGGCCGAAATCTACATGCAGTGGGTCGCCGAGGCGGTCCTGGACCTGCGGGCAGCCCACGGCCTGGGGCCGGAAGACGTCGAGGAACTGGCGGTCGAACTGCCGGCCCTGCGGCCGGAGCTTTCCCGGCCCCGGCCGAAAAGCGGCCTTGACGGCAAGTTTAGCTTCGAGTACTGCGCGGCCGTGGCCCTGGCCACTGGCCGGGTGGACATCGCCGCCTTTACGGACGCCGTCCGGTTCTCGCCGAAGGTGGAGGCTGCCCTTGGGAAGGTCCGGTTAAAGCCGGACCCCGGCATCCCGATGGACATCGCCCACATGTTCGCCCGGGCAACCGCCCGGCTGAAAGACGGCCGGCGAGTCATGGCCGAGTGTCGGCATTTTCGGGGCTCGCCGGAAAATCCGATGTCCCCGGCCGAGCGCCTTGCGAAGTTCCGGGCCTGCGCCGGCCGGGTTCTTGGCCCGGCCGACTGCGAGCGGCTCACCGGCATGGTAGAAAATCTCGAGCGGCTTGATGACATTCGCAGGCTGACGGCCGTGCTTGAGCAAGCCGGGAGGGCGGACCTATGAGGACAAAGGCGAGGCGGCTCCGTGAGCTTCTGGCCGGGCCCGGACCGGTTATCGCGCCCGGCGTCTACGACTGCATCTCGGCCAGGATCGTGGAGCGGGCCGGTTTCCCGGCGGCCTTTATCAGTGGGGCGGCGGTGACGGCCAGCATCCTGGGCTATCCGGATGTTGGCCTCCAGACCATGCCCGAAATCCTTAACCAGGCCCGCAATATCGCCCGGTCGGTGGAGATTCCCGTCATCGCTGACGTCGACACCGGCTACGGCAATGCCCTGAACGTCATCCGGACCGTCCGGGAGTTCGAGGCTGCCGGGGTTGCAGGGATCTTTATCGAGGACCAGACGTTCCCGAAGCGGTGCGGCCACTTCGAGGGCAAGCAGGTCATCCCGGCCGAGGAGATGGTCGTCAAAATCCGGGCGGCCTGCGAGGCCCGCCGGGACAGGGACTTTGTCATCATCGGCCGGACGGATGCCCGGGCCCTCTACGGCCTGGAGCACGCCATTGAACGGGGAATCATGTACGCCGAGGCCGGGGCAGACGTCATCTTCATTGAGGCCCTCCTGACCGTCGAAGAAATGGAAAAGGTCGCCCGGTCGATCCCGAAGCCGGTCCAGGCGAACCTTAACGAGGGGAGCAAAACGCCGATGGTGCCGGTCCAGAAACTCCACGAGCTGGGCTTCAAGCTCATCACCTATTCGGGCCTGCTTCAGCGGGCGGCGATCCGGTCGATGCAAAACGCTTTGGAGGTCTTAAAGCGTGAGGGCACCACCGAATCGCTCCATCCGGCGCAAATCTGCGACCTGGTGGAACGGAGCGCCCTCCTTGACCTGGAGGCGTTTTACGAGCTTGAAGAGCGGCTCTATGGACCCCTCCTCGAGACCGAAGGAAGCTGGCGGCGCGAGCTTCGGGCCGGAGAAAAGCGGCCGGGACCTGAACGGGGTCTGCCGATTTAGGCCGCCGGCAAGCTGGTCCGCCGGGGTGATATTATCAAGTTTCGGGTCCAATGCTCGCCGGCATTCGGCTAATCGATGCCCACATCCACGCCGCTCGGCTCCCGACGGTGAAGGTTGACTGGGCCCTCTGGGCCGACCCCTTCGGCAAGGGCGACGAGGTCCGAGCCCTCTACAACGAAGACGGGTCCATCGACCCGGCCCGATTCGACGCCTATCTTGAAGCCG
Source organism: Chloroflexota bacterium (assembly GCA_030549955.1). Classification (GTDB taxonomy): domain Bacteria; phylum Chloroflexota; class Dehalococcoidia; order JAUQQI01; family JAUQQI01; genus JAUQQI01. Next base: position 6,726 of record JAUQQI010000277.1, on the reverse strand, counting down.
AAGGGGTCGATATTGCCATTTTGGTTGCCGAGTACAGCCCACGGGTTACCGGCATCCAGGCCGTCGAAGACTTTCTGCCCCTCCTCGAATACAACCCGAAACGGTTTAAGTTTTTGGCCAGTATAAACCCATATTTTCACCACCCCGTGAGGACTGAACTTAAAAGACAGCTTGGACTCGGGGCGGTGGGCCTGAAGATTCACCCGGTCCACGGGGGCTTTGCGCCCAATGACCGGATGCTCTACCCGGCCTACGCCCTCTGCGAGGAGCAGGGGATCCCGGTCGTCTTCCACTGCGGGACCAGCGTCTTTCCGGGGGCCTCGAACCGGTTTGCCAACCCGGCCCTTATCGAGGATGTTTTGCGGGATTTTCCCGGGCTTAAGGTTGCCCTCGCCCACGGGGGCCGGGGCTGGTGGTACGGGGCGGCAGCCTTCATGGCCCTGATGCGGGCGAACGTTTACATCGAGGTTTCCGGGCTCCCGCCCAAAAAGCTTGGCTGGTACTACCGGGATTTCGACCTGAGCCGGCTGGCGCAGAAGTTTATCTTCGGAACCGACTGGCCGGGGGTTCCGGGCATCCGGCAGAACGCCGAAGCGATTGCCGGGCTCGGTTTCGACCGCGAGACTCTTGAGAAGATTTTCTTTAAAAATGCGCTGGGCTTTTATGCCGGCCTGGTCCTCTGATGCCGGACTAAAATCTAACGGATTCGAGGCCCCCGGCCGAGGACTAACCAGAAAGGAGCCTGAATATGAGCGAGGTAGACTGGCTTGAGAAGGTCGTGGTTAGCGACGAGGCCCTGGCCGACGCCTGGGAGCTGGTTAAGGGTCATCTCCAAGGGGTGGAGCAGGCCGACGTCGACCCCTGGACCGAGCCTGTCTTTTACCCGAACCTGATAAAGACCCCGGAGGCCGAGGGCAATGTCCGACCTCACTGAGCTGACCGTAACCGCCGCAGCCGACCTTATCGCCCGCAAGGAGCTCTCGCCGGTCGAGCTGGTCCGGGCCCTGCTGGACCGCATCCAACAGGTCGAACCGAAGGTCCTGGCCTGGGCCCGACTTCTGCCGGAGGCCGCCCTGGAAGAGGCCCGGCGGCTCGAAAGCCTCCAGGTGAAGGGCGAGCTTTGCGGCCCCCTTCGCGGTATTCCCGTTGGGCTTAACGACACCATCTTTACGGCCGGGGTCGAGACGGCCGCCGGTTCGAAGGTGCTGGCCGGCTTTATTCCCGATTATGATGCGACCGTGACAGCCCGCCTTAAGGCCGCCGGGGCGATCATTCTGGGCAAGACCGTCACGACCGAATTTGCGATGTTCGAACCGGGACCAACCCGGAACCCCTGGAACCCCGGGCATACCCCGGGAGGCTCAAGCAGCGGGTCCGCGGCGGCTGTTGCTGCCCGGATGTGTCCGGCGGCCTTTGGGAGCCAGACGGCCGGGTCGATTCTGCGGCCAGCGTCCTTCTGCGGCATTGTGGGTCTTAAGCCCACCTACGGCCGGGTGAGCCGGCACGGGGTCGTTCCCGTGAGCTGGACGCTCGACCACGTCGGGCCGATGACCCGGACGGTGGCCGACGCGGCCCTGCTTCTTAAAGTCGTGGCCGGACCTGACCCGAACGACCCGACGACGTTGCCCGTACCCGTCGACGACTATACGACTGCGGTTGGCCAGGACCCGGCAGGTCTGCGGGTCGGCGTCCCGGACCGGTTCTTTACCGAACTGGCTGATGACGAGGGCCGCCGGGCCTACGAAGCGGCCATAACCAGGTTGAAGGAGCTGGGCCTTCAGACCCGGCCGGTGCGCCTGCCCGACGTCTTCGAGCCGCTGCGGGACGCCCACCGGACGATCATGTACGCCGAGGCCGCGGCATTTCACAAGAAGTGGTTTAGGGAACGGCCGGATGACTACCGGCCCCGGACCCGCCGGATCATCCGAGCCGGCCTGCTTACGTCGGCGCCGGTTTATCTGCGGGCTCAGCAGATTCGGACCCTGGCCGTCCGGGCCATGCTGCGGCTCTTTGAAGAGGTCGACGTCCTGGTTACCCCGACCACGGTCGGCCCCGCCCCGCGGGGTCTGGACTGGACAGGCGACCCGGCCTTCAACCAGCCGTTCAGCGCGGTGGGCTTTCCTGCCATTACGGTTCCGGCCGGTCTGAGCAGTTCGGGCCTGCCCCTGGGGGTCCAGTTTGTTGCCCGCCCGTTTGACGAGCGGACCCTCTTCCGGGTTGCGGCGGCCTTCGAGGCCGCATCCGGCCCGGCCCTCAAGCCCCCGGTTTGACCGGGTTCCGGGCAGCAAACAGGCCGGCCGCGGCCAGGCCGAGAACGACCCAGCCGACCGGGCTCCAGAGGGGCCCAGCCACGGCCGGGTCGACGGCCTTTAACAGCAGCAGAGGCAGCCCGGCTATGGCATTGAAAGCGGCGTGGGCGACGGTCGGCGGGATAACGCTGTCCGATGCAAGCCACAGCCAGGCAAAAATGGCCCCCAGGAGGATGCAGAAGACGGTAAACAGAAGCACCCCGGCAAGGTACGGCGGCGGGTGGCCAGGGTAATTGTAGCTGACCAGGATAATAAGGGGCCCGTGCCAGAGGCCCCAGACCGCGCCCTGAAGGATAATACCGGGCCAGGGTCCGAGCCGGGCCATCAGTCTGGGCAGCAGATAGCCTCGCCAGCCGAACTCCTCCCCGAAAGCGAAAACGCTGTTAATTAAAACCCCAACGGTCAGGCCGGCGATAACCTGACCGACCAGGAGAACCTCAGGCGGCACCGGAACCTGGCGGCCGGTCTGCGCCAGCATGGAACGCAGGGTCGGAAGCTCCATATCAAGCGGGTAGAGGGCCAGGCTGAGGGCCATCGAAGCCAGCGTCAGCAAAGCCGGCCCAAACCAGGCCAGGACAAGGTAGGGCCAGGCCGGCCAGCGCAGGCCGGCGTCCCGGAAGCCGCTGCCCTCAACCCGGCGGGCGACGTAGGCCCCGATGGCCGGCGGCCACATGAGAAGAAGGGCCGCCGGGACCACGAGCCGGGGATTCCCGGTCAGGCCAGCACCCCGGGCAAGAACCGCCAGGCCGACCTGAATCGGCCAGGCTAGCCCGAAGGCGACGGCCAGAAAGACGATGAGGCCCAAACTGACCCTCGCGCCCTTTTGGGTGAATACCGTACCGACATGCTGCCGGAATTTTAGCACCAGCCCGGGCGTCCCGGCGCGAAAATATCTTCAGAATGGGGCGCCTGCGTCGGCTCTTGCCGCTGGCTGTCCTGGTGGGGCTAGCCGTCGGCTGGCGGCTCTGGTCGAGGCGGCCGGAGCGCCGTCAGCCAGGGTCTCCCTGCTTTGCGCCCGCTTATGACCTGGCCACGGGCCCCTTTGAGGGGGGCGTTCTGGGTCGTCTCCGGCGCCAGATTGCTGGGACCGCGGCCGGGCGCGTCCTGGAGGTGGGGGTGGGAACCGGGGCGAATTTTCGCCACTACCCGGATACCACCGGCCTGGTGGTCGTCGACCCTAACCTGTTCATGCTCCGGCGGGCCCGAAGGCGGGCCCGGTCCCTGGGCCGGGATGCAGACCTGATCCTCGCTTTGGCCGAGGCCCTGCCGTTCCGCGACGAGACCTTCGATACCGTGGTGGCAACTCTGGTCTTCTGTTCGGTCGCGGACCTGAACCGGTCGCTGGCTGAGGTCCGGCGGGTGCTGCGGCCCGGCGGGACGTTTAATTTTATCGAGCACGTTCGGGCCCGGAACAGCCTGCTAGGGGCGCTACAGGATGCGGCGACGCCGGTCTGGCGTCGGGTTGCCGGCGGGTGTCACCTGAACCGGCGGACGGTGAAGGCCATCGAGGCGGCCGGGTTTGAGCTTGTCCGGCTCGAAGAGCGGCAACTGGCCGTTATGCCTCTGGTAGCCGGGACCGCGAGGTCGAAGTAATCGAAAGCCGCCTAATTTAACCGATGGGAATTCGGGAGCGCCTTCGGTTCTATGCGACCCTCGGCTTCTACAAGCTTCTCGAGGGAGTTGAGTGGGTCCGGTTTAACATTCCGGACCCACTCCGGAGCTGCCTGGTGCTCGCGGTCGTCTTCGGCGGGCCGTTCAGCCTGTGCCTGGTCGTCTATTTTGTCCCGACTGCCCTTCAAGTTCTGGGCCTGCCTGGATTTGTTGTGAACGCCGGCCTCCTTGTCACCCTCGGCGTTGCCTTTGGGCTGGTGGTACTGGCGGATATTTTTGTTATCCTCCTGATGTTTGCCGATTGGCTTGACCGGGAAAGCAAGCGGCCCAGGGACGAGCTTTAGCGGCCGACCCCCCAGCGGGCCGCAAGCTCGAGGGTTCGGCGGGCCCGCTCGTAGATCGGCCGGTCTACCATCCGACCGCCAACGGCAATGGAGCCGAGCCCGGCCTGCTGGGCCGCGTCGTAGGCTTCGACCACCTCCTGGGCCCAGCGCAGTTCGGCCTCATCGGGGGTAAAGACCCGGTTTATCGGCTCGAGCTGGTCCGGGTGGATGGCATACTTGCCCGTGAAGCCAAGCTGACGGGCCAGCCTGGCCTCGCGGATAAGGCCCTCCGGGTCCCGGAAATCCGGGTAAATGGTGTCGAGGGCCTGGACATCCACCGCCCTGGCCGTCAGGGCAATGAGAGCCCTGGGGAGAAATAGTTCCTCGCCGGTTGAGGACCGCTGGGTGCCCAGGTTAAACGTGAAATCTTCGGCCCCGAGGCTGAGGCTTACGAGCCGGCGGGATGCCCGGACGATGGCCTCGGCCCGGAGCAGACCGGCCGGGGATTCGATGCCGATGCCGACCCGGAGGGTTCCCCGGGGCAGGTCGGCCCGGCCCTCGGCCCAGGCAAGGAGCTCTTCGACCTCCCGAACGTCTTCGGGGCTCTCGACCTTCGGGACATCGACCCCAAACAACCCCGGGACAACAACCTCCTTCAGGTCATCGGCCGTCAAACCTGACGGTAGGCTGTTTACCCGGACGAGGACGGTTCGGCCGGCGAACGCCCCGGAGATGAGGGCCTCCCTGACGAGGCGGCGGGCCTCGGCCTTTTCCTCCAGGGGGACGGAATCCTCCAGGTCGAGGACAAAGGCGTCAGCTGGCAGGGTTGGGGCCTTCGCCAGCATGCGGAGCCGGTTGCCGGGCACATAAAGGACACTGCGAAAGATGGGCTGGGAATTCATGAGCGCACCTCTCGACTAGGTCTTGTAGAAACGGCGGCAGTAGGGGCAGACGGAAAAATAGCGCCGGTGGCGGCGGCCAAGCTGGTAATAGACCTCATAAACCTCAGAGAGGTGGTCCTCGCAGAAGAGGTTACGGCACCTGGAGCACTGGCCCCAGACCGGGGCGGAACAGCTAGCGTGACCGCAGGCGCCGGTGAGGTTGCGGTCCTGGGCCGCGGCCTTGTAGACCTTGAACTCTTCGATCTCGGTGAGCCGGCGGACGCAGGCCGGGTGAGTGCAGACTGTAGCCTCGTTCGGCAGGAAGCGGCCGTGGTCACGGCAGAAGGGCCGGCCGCAGTAGACACAGACGGCGACCGGGGTGTTCCGGCAGCGAAGGATCCGGTATCGGACATACCAGCATGCCTGGCGGCCCGGACCTAAGCCCACCACGGTCTAACCTCTTCGGACTCCGGCGAGGCGGGCCGATATACCCGGTCCGATTGGACCACAGCAGCACCGAAAATGCAAGTTCCAGTTGGGTGAAGGCCGGGCCCATCACTGAATACCAGATGGTTTCGCACAGTTATCAGTATATACCGCATATCAAAATATCGGCGCATTTATTGTCAAGTCCGGCCCAACAATAGTCCGGATCGGTACTTTCGGACTATTGATGCGAGTATGTGTCAGTCAGTAGCATTGGTTCGAGTTTATGTGAGTATGGAGTTGGTGTTTATGGCCTGACATTACCAGGCTCCAGCATGCTGACGGCTGGGCCATCTCAGCCTCGCTTATGACAGTTCCAAAAATCAGCATGAAGGAGGGAGCGAAGCCTTGAGACGTCCGCCCGTTTTCGTCCGCCTGTTGTTCCTCGCTGCGGTGATTCCGGCCATCTTTATTTCACTGCTGGCCTCCGCCGCCGGGGCTGGCCTGGGCCCGCGGGGCGACTCCTCGCCCGCCGAGGGCGACCTGGTCCTTGATGCGAACTCCCATCTCTTTATGCCGGTGGTTTCGAATGCCCGTCGTAAGGCAACCCCAACTCCTACCCCGACAAGCCCGGCGACTCCCACGCCTACCCCTTCCGGGTCGTCTGGGAGTTCGACGGTTTACACGATTTTCGGCAGCCAGGCGCCGACCAGTTTCGACCTCAATGATACCAGTCCTGTGGAACTGGGTGTGAAGTTCAGGCCAACCGTTAATGGGTATATCCTGGGTGTCCGCTTTTACAAACATAGCCAGGCTACCGGGACCCACGTTGGAAACCTCTGGACCTCCCGCGGTAATCGATTGGCCTCGGCCACATTCGCGAACGAGACGTCTTCTGGCTGGCAGCAAGTCTATTTCCCGAATCCGGTACCGGTCACGGCAAACACCGTCTACGTGGCTTCGGTTTTTATGTCCCAGGGCCGGTATGCCCAGCACACGAATTACTTTACAACAACTATTACCAGCGGACCCCTGCAGGCCCTCGCGGATGGCATCAGCGGGCCTAATGGCGTCTATGTTTACAGCAGCACCAGCACCTTCCCGAATAACGGCTACCAGGGGTCGAACTACTGGGTTGACGTAATCTTCACTTCGAGTTCAAGCTCATGGACCAAC
>JAUQQI010000270.1:2993-10925 GCA_030549955.1 Chloroflexota bacterium | reverse complement strand
GGACTGGCCACGGCCCTGGCCGACCTGCGCCGGCGCATTCCCCACGGCGTCCGGATTCAGGTTGAGGTCGAAAGCCTCGAGGAGGCCCGGGACGCCCTGGCGGCCGGTGCCGATGCCCTGCTCTTTGACAACATGCCCCTGGCGATGCTGTCGGAGGCTGTCGCCCTGGCCCGGGGTCGGGCCATCACCGAGGCGTCCGGCGGCATAACCCTGGAGACCGTCCGGGCTGTGGCCGAAACCGGGGTCGACCTGATCTCCGTCGGCGCCCTGACCCATTCGGTCCGGGCCCTTGATATCAGCCTCGATTTTAAAGTCTAAGCCCGTCGTGGTTGGGACAAAATACCTCATCATCGGCGGGGGGCTGGCCGGTGGGTCGGCCTTCCGGGCTATCCGCCAGACCGACCCTGAAGGGCGCCTGACCCTGGTCACCGAGGAGCCTTACCCGCCCTACGACCGGGTTCCCCTCTCGAAGACCTACCTGCTCGGGAAGTTTAGCCGCGAGCGCCTCTTTCTCCTGAGGCCCCAAGACCTCGACCCTGGCCGGACCGAAATCCGGACCCGCACCCGGGCGGTCGGCCTGGACCTCGGAAGCCGAACGGTGACCCTCGATTCGGGCGAACTCATCCGGTTTGACCGGGTCCTGCTCGCAGCCGGCGGCCGACCCCGCCGACTGAATATCCCGGGCGCCGACCTTCCCGGCATTTATTACCTGCGCACCATTGACGATTCGGACGCGATTCGGGCCGAGGCCCAGCCCGGCCGCCGGGCCGTTATTGTCGGCGGAAGTTTCATCGGCTGCGAGGCTGCGGTTGCCCTTCACCAGCTGGGCGTCCAAGTAACTATCTTTGAGGTCGAGCCCTTGCTGTTCGGCCGGGTATTTGACCCGACGGTGGCCAGGGCCCTGACCGGGTTCATCCGGTCGAAGGGGATCGCGGTGGAGACCGGGGCCAGTATTGTCCGGTTCATAGAACGCGGCGGTCGGGTCGGCGGGGTTGAACTGGCTGACGGGCGGCTTTACGAGGCCGATTTTGCCGTGGTCGGCATCGGGATTGCCCTGAATACCGAACTGGCCGAGGCCGCCGGCCTTGAGGTCCAGGATGGGGTTGTCGTGGATGAGAGCCTCCGGGCCTCGGTCGAGGGTGTGTTCGCCGCCGGGGATATTGCCCGGTACAGCAGTCCGATTTACGGCAGACGCCTCCGGGTCGAGCACTATGATACGGCCGTAAAGCAGGGACGCCGGGCCGGGCTCAACCTTGCCGGTCAGGTCGGACCCTACGATGCCTTGCCTTACTTTTTCTCGTATCTACTCGAAGTGAACCTCCACGTGGTGGGGGATTTCAGCCGCTGGGACGCGGTCCTCCAGACCGGCGAGCCGAACTTTCCCGAACCGTACGTCCGCTATTATTTCGAGGACAGGCGGCTGGCGGCCGTCCTGATGGTTAATACGCCGCCTGCGAGCCTCCCGGCGGCCGAGGCCTACGTCCGGGACCGCCTGACGGTCGCCGAACTCTGGTCCCGGGCAAGCCCCGAGCTGCCGGTGCCCTCTGCCGACCTCGAGCCCCGTTGAGACGCTGGCGACCCTGGCCCCTCGCCGTCTTCACCATCGTCTTTCTGGCAGCCGGACTCCGGTTTTACCACCTGGCGTGGGCCGAGTTTAAACTCGATGAGGCCCGCCTGGCCAACCTCGCCCTGGGCCTCGCCCGGGACGGCCGCCTGCCCCTCTGGGGCATTGACTCTTCCATCGGCATCCCGAACTTTCCCCTGGCAGCCTGGCTTGCCGCGATCCCTTTTACCTTATCTGCTGACCCCCTGGTCGCCACCGGATTCGTTGCCGGGCTGAACACCCTCGCGGCCCTGGGCGTTTACCTGCTGGGCCGGGCCTGGTATGGCGAAGCTTCGGCCCTGGTGGCGGGCCTCCTCTACGCTTCGGCCCCCTGGGCCGTCCTCTTCAGCCGGAAGCTCTGGCCCCCGGAGTTCCTCGCGACCCTGGCCCTCGGGTTTATTTACACCGCCGACCGGGCCTGGGCCGACGGGGCGGGCCGGACCCGGACGGCCTGGTTCTTCGTGAACGGGGTCATTCTCGCCGCAATGATTCAGGTTCAGTACGCCGCCCTGAGCCTCCTGCTATCGGCCGGGCTCTGGTTTCTCGGCCTGCATCGGCGAACCCGACCGGTACACGTTGCGGCCTTTGGGGCCGGGCTGGCCGGGGCCTTCGTCCCCTTTCTTCTGGCCGACCCGGCCCGGACCCTTGCGGTCGGTCAGGGGATCCTTGGCCTTTTCGGGAGGCCGGCCCAGGCAGACCTTAAAGTATTCGAGTTGAGCTGGCTCCTCGCCACTGGCCAGTCGATTCACGCCCTGGCGGGCCCGGCCCGGTTCGGGGAGCTCATCGTTCAGGTTGGGGATACCGGGCCTGCCCAGCTGACCACCGGGTTTTGGGTGATAGCCGGACTTTCCGGGCAGGCAGCCATTCTCCTAGGAATGGCACGGGAGAACGAACCAGGCCGGCGGCGGGCGCTCCTTCTTCTGGGCTGGGTAGCCGGGCCGATCCTCGCCCAGGTCAGGCACCCGCTGGACGTCCGGCTCGAATACCTCCTCTGCATCATGCCGGCTTTTTACCTGCTGGCCGGGAGCTCCATGTCCCTGGCAACCCGGCATGCCCCGGGCCGGTATGCGGTGGTTGCCGGTCTGACCATCCTGGCCCTGGCGGTGGCCGGCCTGCAGGCCAACCGGGTCCGGCAGGTCATCGAATTCGTCGGCACTGAGGCAACGTCCCAGGCCTACGGGGTGCCCCTGGCCGTCCACCGGGCCATTGCCGACAAGGCCCGTCGCCTCTACGCTACCCTGCCGGTGGCCGAGCTCTGGGTCGTCGGGCCCGGGGCCAATCCGGCCTACGATGAGTATCCCGCGGTATATCAGGTGCTACTCGGCCGGGATATCCCCCTCCGCTTTCAAGATGCCCGGCGGCCGGCTGACTGGCCAAATTACTCGGTGCTCATCCTGAGCCTGCCCGGCGAAGGAGCCCTCCCCACTGGGGTCCGACCGACGGGCGAGCCCGTGCCCTGGCGGCGAGGCGAAGGGGAGGCCCGCTTCTGGTTATGGGACGGCGGCGCCCCACCCGATCCGGCGAATCTTTTCGGCCGGCCCCCAGTCTGGCCTGACGGTGTCCGGCTCCTCGGCGCGGCCGTTCCCGCCTGCCTCGAGCCCGACACACCCGGTCGGCTCTTTCTGTACTGGGATACGGGCCGAGTCGCGTCGCCTTTCCAGGTTTTCAACCACCTGCTCGGACCCGACGGAGGCCGGGTTGCCCAGGCCGACGGGCCCGGACCACCCCCGGTCCCCGGCCGGATAGTGATAAACTGGTTCGACCTGAACGTCCCCGGCAACGGGTCCGAAAGCCTGAAGCTTGTGACCGGCCGCTACACCCTGCCCGAAATTCGGAATATCCCCCGGGTCGATACCGGCGACCCCCGGGTGGACCTAGGTGAACTCGGGATAAGCCGCGATTGCGGCCGGCAGGGGTCGATTTTACGTTAGAATACGACTGAGGGAGTCACCATGACGGATGGCCGGGTTTACTGCCCGATCTGTCAGGCTGAGGTCGAGCGGCCCGCCGACCTCTGGGCGGCCGCCGCCCGCACGGCCGGACGCCTCTACCGCGCAATTCGGGGTCTGACCGAAGCCGACCTGGCCTACCGGCCCCGGGCTGATGCCTGGTCGATTCGGGAAATTATCCTGCACCTGGCCGACACCGAGCTGGTCCACGGTTACCGGCTGCGCAGGGCCCTGGCCGAGGATTCACCCGAACTCCCGACCTTCGACCCAACGGCCTGGGCCGCCAGGGCCGCCTACGACCGGCGGGAAGTCCGGCCGGCCATTGCCGGATTCCGGGCCCTGCGCCTGGCGACTCTGGACCTGCTCCGGTCCGTCGAACCCGCAGCCTTCGAACGGGTCGGCCGGCACCCCCGCTTCGGGCCGCTGACCGTCGGGCAGCTTTTCGGCCACCTGGTCGACCACGACCTGGAACACCTGCGCCAGCTCGAGTGGACCCGGGCCGTTGTCGAGGGGAAAATTGAGCCGGCGAGCTCTTAAAGGTTTAAAGGCAGCCTTCTGGGCCGTATTTGCGCTGGACGGCCTCTTTTCGGCCCTTTTCACTTACCGGTGGATTCGGGCCCTGCTGAAACTTCCGGGGCCGGAGGTTTACCACCTGACCGTTGCCCTCTTTCTCATACCGTCGGAGCGGGTCCTGCGGCTGGGGGGAACCGTTCAGTTCCTGGTGGGAGTCGCAAATCTTCTCCGGGTCCTCAACCTTATCCGGTTCCCCCGGCCGCCCGGCTGGCAATTCTTCGGAAGAACCGGAGCATCAACCCGTTAAATTCGTCCGGCCGCTCCTTGTGCAGGTTGTGGCCGCAGTCGGGGAAGATGACCAGCTCCGCACCCGGGATGAGGCGGCGCAGGGTTTCGGCATGCTTTGGACTGATCAGGCGGTCCCGCCCGCCGTGGACGATGAGGACCGGGCACCGGATCAGGTGGAGCCGGTCGCAGTGGTAGTTGCCGCCCCGCTCAAAGATCCGGCGATTTGCGGCGACGAACTCAACGAGCAGGTGCCGCCAGTAGGGTTCGCCGTGGGCCTCAGCGAGCTCCCGGGCCCAGCGCCCCCACCGTTCCGGCCAGTTTTCAACGGGAAGCCAGCCTTCGAGGACGGCCATGTTGTCGGCGTCCAGTTCGCAGCTTGCGCTCACCGCCAGCAGTCCCCGAACCAGCTCCGGCTGCTCAATGGCCAGGTAGAGGCCAACAATTCCCCCGTCGCTGAAGCCGAGAACCAGCGCGTCCCGAACGCCCAGGGCATCAAGCCAGGCCACGGTGTCGTCGGCCTGCTGACGGAGGTAATCTTCGGGGAAACGTTCGATATGCTCAGAACGGCCGTAGCCCCGCTGGTCGACGGCGTAAACCCGAAATTCGCGGGCAAGCAAGTCCATCTGGGGCCCGAAGTCCAGGCGGGCGGTGCCCATCCCGCCGTGAAGAACCACAACCGGGTCGCCGTCGCCGACGACCTCGTAATAGAGGCGGACGCCGTTTACGGTAACTTCTGGCAAGGCAGGCCCGACCCCGCCCGTGAGTGGTTTAAAGCCGCCGTTTCTGGCCCTTCCGGAGTTTACCGGTCGGACCCGGCCCTGTCAACCAGCTTAGTGCCGACTGAGCGCGGGCAGGAAGAGGTGCCGGGGCGATGGGCCGACGGGGTTCGGACCGGCAACGCTGGGAACCGGGCCAACCCTGAAGCCTCCGGCCAGGCTATAAGTCCCGCCGGAAAGGGCCCCGACATCCGGGTCCCCGACGGCTGCGCTCAAACCAAACGGACCGCCTTGACCGGCGGCCTGGCCGCCCGTGCCAAGCCGATAGTGGATTATCTTGTAGCCCGCGCCCTGGGCCAGGACCAGCCCGGCGAGTCCAAGACCCCCGGCAACGATCAGAAGGCCGACGACTGCCCGAAAACTTCTCATGAAAAGGCTCCTTTAACCGCCCAGACGGTCAGGAGCCGGCTGGCCTTCCGCCAGTCAGGGTACCTGGTCGCAAGCGGTCAGTCCCGGACCGCCAGAAAGACGGCTTTCGGGAGGCAGAACCTGAGGGGATTAACCCTGACCTTAAAGAGGGTCCTGAACCGGGCCGGCCCCCGGGTCAGCATGAGCGCCAGCACCTCCCGCAGTTCGGGCGGTGTTGCGGACCGTTCAACCCAAGATTCAAAGTCGAGCTCAAGGTCGAGCTGTTCGGTCGTCTCCAGCCGGAGGCCCGCCCCTGCAAAGGCTGCCCGCCACTCGGCCAGGCTCCAGTCTCGAACATGGGTCGGGTCCCGCAGGGCCTCGACGGCGTTAATAAACCGGTCGGCAACCTCATCGTCCGGGGCAACCGTATCGGAGACGACGAGACGACCGCCCGGGCGCAAAACCCGGGCGAACTCCCGGAGCGCCTCGTCTAAACGGGGATAGTGGTGGGCAGCAGTCCGGCAAGTGACGAGGTCAAATGAGCCCGCCATAAACGGCAGGGCCCGGACGTCGGCCTGACACAACTCCACGTTCGTAGAACTCCGGACGGCGGCCAGCCGGCGGGCGACGGCCAGCATCTCCGGGGTGATATCGGCCGCCACGACCCGGCGCACGTGGGCCGCCAGGGCCAGGGCCGTGTGGCCGGCGCCTGTCGAAACGTCGAGGACCAGGTCGCCGGACTGCGGGCCGGCAAGCCGGACGATAATGTCCAGGTCCCGGCCGTGGGCGTGGACCTGGCTCGTGGCGTAGAGCTCAGCGACCCGGCCAAACTGCTCCCGAACGTCTGGTCTCACAGCTTCTGCTCCTTTTGGCGTATTATAATCGTTTCCACCCGAATTCCATCCGGTTTCCAAAAAGCGGAGGCCACCAGCCGCCCTGGGGTCTTGGCAAGGTGCCCGGTCCTGTGGCATGATTCTTAGTGCAACCTTTCACAAAGGGAGGCACTATGAACCTGCGGATTCCCGGCCCGACCCCGTGCCCGCCCGCGGTCCTGCAGGCCGTCGGCCGCCAGATGGTGAACCACCGCGGCCCCGCCTTCCGGGAGCTGATTCAAAGGGTCACCGCCGGCCTCAAGCAGGTCTTCCGGACCGAAAACGACGTTCTCACCCTGACAACTTCCGGAACGGGCGGCCTGGAGGCGGCGGTCGCGAACTTTTTCTCGCCCGGTGACGCCGTTCTCGTCGTCGTGACCGGTGTCTTCGGTCGGCGCTGGGCCGATATTGCCGCGGCCTACGGCCTGAAGGTCGTCCGGCTCGACCTGCCCGTCGGTGAGGTGCCGACCCCAGACCAGCTCCAAGATGCCCTCGATGCAAACCCGGAGGTTCGGGCGGTTTGCATTACCCACAATGAGACGTCGACCGGGGTGATGGTCGACCTGCCGGCCTTGGCTCGGGTCGTCAAGGGCGCCGGCAAGCTTCTGCTGGTCGACGCCGTTTCCAGCCTCGGGTGCATCCCCCTGGAAACGGACGCCTGGGGCTGTGACGTCGTGGTGACAGCCTCCCAGAAGGGTCTGATGAGCCCGCCGGGGCTGGCCCATGTGGCGGTCAGCCCGGCGGCCTGGGAGTTTTACCGGGAGGGCCGGTTGCCCAGGTTTTACTTCGACCTCGGCCGGCACCGGGACCTCCTCGCCAGGGGCGAGACACCGTGGACTCCGGCGGTTTCGGCCCTCTTCGGCCTTGATGTTGCCCTGGGGCAGATCCTCGCCGAGGGGCTGGAAAAGGTCTTTGAGCGACACCGCCGGCTGGCTGAACTCACCCGGCGGGAGCTCAAAGGCCTCGGGTTCAAATTGGTTGCCCGGGACGAAAACTCGGCCTCGAATTCGGTGACGGCCGCCTACGTCCCGGAGGGGATTGATGCCAGCACCCTGATTAAAACCGTGCGGTCGGAGTTCAACGTCGAGATTCAGGGCGGGCAGGCGGAACTTGCCGGCAAAATCATTCGGGTCGCCCATATGGGCTACGTCTCGGAGCAGGATATGACCGAGGCCCTGGGGGCGATCCGCGCAGCCCTGGCCCGGGTCGGTAGCAGGGCTTAATTAGCCGTGGTAAGGTCAAGAAATGGGCTTCCGAATCGTCGTCAGCGACCCGATCCATCCAAGCGGCATTGAACTGCTCAAGTCGCAGCCTGATGTCGAGCAGGTGGTCAGGCCGGATGGAGGCAGCCTGTCCGAGCTCCTGGCTGAAGCCGACGCCCTGATTGTCCGCAGCGAAACGAAGGTAACTGCCGGCCTCCTTGAGCACGCCCGACGGCTTGTCGTTATCGGGCGGGCCGGGGTCGGGGTCGACAATATCGACCTGACCGAGGCAACCCGCCGCGGCATCGCCGTCGTCAACGCCCCGACCGGCAACATCGTTGCCGCCGCCGAGCACACCATCGCCCTGATGTTAGCGGCCGC
>JAUQQI010000270.1:0-2983 GCA_030549955.1 Chloroflexota bacterium | reverse complement strand
GCCCTGATTTTTGCGGTCGCCCGCCGGATTCCTCAGGCCTTTGAGGCCCTCAGGCGGGGGGAATGGCGAAGGGGTGAGTTCACCGGAGTCGAGCTCCGTAACAAGACCCTCGGCCTGGTCGGCCTTGGCCGGGTTGGAACCGAGGTTGCCCGCCGGGCCATCGGCCTCCAGATGCGGGTTATCGCCTACGACCCCTTTGTTTCCCACGACTACGCCGCCCGGCTCGGCGTGAACCTGACCGACCTGGAGACCCTGCTCCAGGAGGCGGATATAATCAGCCTGCACGTGCCCCTTAATGACCAGACCCGCAACCTGCTTAACCGCCAGCGCCTCGAGCTGGTCAAGCCCGGTGTCATTGTCGTTAACACTTCCCGGGGTGGCGTCGTCGACGAGGCGGCCCTCTTCGAGCTCCTCGAAGCCGGCCGGCTCGGCGGGGTGGCCCTCGACGTGTTTGCGACTGAGCCCCCGCCGTCCGACCACCCCCTCCTGCGCCACCCGCGGGTCGTCGCCACCCCCCACCTGGGCGCCTCCACTCTCGAGGCCCAGGCCGAGGTCGCCCGGGAGGTCGCCGAGGAGGTCCTGGCTGTTCTGCGGGGCCGCCCGGCCCGCAACGCCGTGAACCTGCCGGCGATTCCGGCCGAGGTCCACCGGGTTCTGCGGCCCTACTTTGACCTCGCGGCGACCCTGGGCCGGATGGCGGTCCAGCTTCTCGGGGGCCAGCTCCTCGGAATCCGGGTCACCTACCAGGGTGAGATTGCCCGTTACGACACGGCCGCCCTGACCGCCACGACCCTGGCCGCCCTGCTCGAGCCGGTCTCCGCCGAGCGGGTAACCCCGGTCAATGCCAGGCTCGTCGCCGAGCGGCGGGGTCTGCGGGTGGTTGAAACGAAGGAGCTCGACGCCGGCGAATACCCATCCCTGATGGTGGTTGAGCTCGAGGCCGTCGGGGGCAACATCCGCCTGGGCGGCACCTGGATGCGAAACGAGCCCCACATCGTCCTGGTCAACAACTTCTGGCTCGACGTGGTACCGTCAACCCCGTATTACCTGTTTATCGACCACCACGACCGGCCCGGCATGATCGGGGCCGTTGGCACGATTACCGGCCGCCACGACATCAACATAAGCTTTATGGAGGTCGGCCGCCTGGAGCCCCGGGGGCGGGCCATGATGGTGCTCGGCCTGGATGACCCGGTGCCGCCGAACGTCCTCGAGGAGGTCCGCCGGATCCCCCATGTTTACGGCGCCCGGCTGGTCGAACTCTCGAGCCGGACCGGGCCCGACTAGACGTGCAGTTCGACGATATCTTTATCCTTCAGTGGGTAGTTTCGGGCAACGGCCTGGCCGCCGAACTCGGCACTGCCCCAGACCCGGGCCATCTTGAGCCGCCTTACCCAGTCCCGATGGACCTCCTCGGCGAGGTCCAGGACCGTACTCCCCTCGGGTAAGATAAAGGGCTTATCCAGGTCGGGCTTCTGACCGGGCGGCTTAGCGTAAACCCGAATCACGTGCAGGAGTCTGAAGATGAGCCGCCTGAGCTCTTCGACGCCTGCCCTGGTTCGGGACGAGACGGCAAGCGGGGTCGCCCGGTGGCCGTAAGAATCGAGGAGGAGCGACCAGCGCACCTCGGCATCGGGGGCATCAGCCTTGTTCCCGACGAGGATGGCCCGACGGAAGGCAACTCCGGCCTCGTCCCGGGCGTCGCCGTCAACCGGAACCGGCCGGATTCGGCGACGCTCGAGGCCGCCGAAAACAGTTTCAGCCTGGTCGAGAACTTCATCCGTGGACAGGTCGAGGACGATAAGCAGGCCGTCGGCCGAACGAATCAAGGCTGCCAGCGGGCCCTCAATCTCGTCGACCACTGGGGGAGTGTCAACGAGTTGAACCTGGATATCCTCGTAGGGCATCATCGCCGGCTCGGGTTCCTGGGTCGTGAACGGGTAGTCGGCGACCTCCAGGGGCGCCCCGGTCAGGGCCGCTACCAGGGCCGACTTCCCGGCATTCGGGGGCCCGACCACCACCACCTGCCCGGCTCCGTGGCGCTCGACGGCGAAGGGGTCGTAGCGGGAGGTCTTGCTCCGGCGCTGGCGCTCAGCCTCCTCCTTGAGCTTGGCGATGCGGCGCTTGATGTCCGCCTGCATCTTCTCGGTCCCCTTGTGCTTGGGGATGGTGGCAAGCATCCGCTCAAGGGCGGCCAGCTTTTCCGGGATCGTTTCGGCTTTACGGTACTCTTCCTGGGCCTCCAGAAACTCCGGTGTCAGATTAGCAGGCATCGCTACGTTCGCACAGTCTGCGCATCGTGGCCTATTATTATGATAAGGCCTGCTGAACGGCACGGAGGGTAAACTTGGACGGGAAAACTGCCATCGCCCGCATCCTGAAGGCTGAGGGAACCGAGTACCTTTTCTGCTTTCCCCACAACCCCATTATCGACGTCTGCGCCGCCCACGACATCCGGCCCGTCATCACCCGCACCGAACGGGTGCTCATCAACATGGCCGATGGCTACAGCCGGGTATCCTCCGGCAAGAAGATTGGGGTCGCCGCGATGCAGCACGGGCCGGGCGTCGAGAACGCCTTTTCGGGCGTCGCCCAGGCCTTCGGGGACAACTCGCCCATCCTGGTCCTGCCCGGAACCTACGACCGGCGGGCCCTGGGCATACCCCCGAATTTTCAGGCCATCCACAATTACCGGTCGGTTACCAAGTGGGTTGCCCAGGTGCCGTTTGCCGACCGGATTCCGCAACTGATGCGCCGGGCGTTTACCCTGCTGCGGTCCGGCCGGCCTGGTCCGGTCATGCTCGAAGTCCCGGTCGACGTCATGGATGAACCCCTTAATGGGGAGCTTGACTACAGGCCCTTTAAAGTTTCCCGGCCCCAGGGCGACCCCCGGGACATTGAAGAAGCCCTCGACGTCCTGCTCGCCGCCAGCTCCCCGGTTATTGTCGCCGGTCAGGGGGTCCTCTACGCCGAGGCTTGGGAC
>JAUQQI010000117.1 GCA_030549955.1 Chloroflexota bacterium | reverse complement strand
CCGACCCCGTTGATGCCGAGGGGCGTGACCGGCGAGGGGGTCTCGGTACTCGCCGTCTCGAACGACGGCAGATAGCTCGCCAGCGGGAGGGCATATTCGAGCAGGGACCCGGTAAGCAGGTTCCCCTGCTCATCATAAGCCGCGTACTCCCAGAGGGCTTGGCCGATGCCCTGGGTTACACCCCCGTGGACCTGCCCCTCGACCACCAGGGGGTTCATCACCCGGCCGCAGTCGTCGACGGCGATATACCGCAGAAGCTTAATGTGACCGGTTTCGGGGTCAACTTCGACGACGGCGATGTGGGCGCCGAAGGGGCAGGCGTTTCCAGGCAGGCTGTAAAAGGCGGTCGCCTCGAGGCCGGGCTCGATGTCCGGGGCCAGGCGGCCCGGGTTGTAGGCCGCGGCCGCAACCTGCTGGAACGTCACCCCCTTCTCCGGGGCACCCCGCACGAAGAACCGCCCGCCCTCGAACTCCACATCAGCCTCGGCCGCCTCGAGCAGGTGGGCCGCAATTTTACGGGCCTTCTCGACGATTTTAATGGCGGCCTGGTACGTCGCCGACCCACCAACCGGAGCCGACCGGCTCCCGGATGTGCCGCCCCCATAAGGGATGCTTCCGGTGTCCCCATGGTGGACCTCGACGTCATCAGGGGAGATGCCGAACTGGTCGGCGACAAGTTGGGCAAAGGTCGTCTCGTGGCCCTGGCCGTGGGCGTGGGTCCCGGTGTAAACCTCGACTTTACCGGTCGGGTGAACCCGGATGTGGGTGCCGTCAATTGTCGGGGCCAGGCCGGTGATCTCGACATACGTCGAGAAGCCGATCCCAATGTAGCGGCCCTGCTGGCGAAGCTCGGCCTGCTGCCGGCGCAACTGGTCGTAGCCGGCAAGCTCCAGGGCCCGGTTGAGGGCGCCCTCGTAATTGCCGCTGTCGTAGACCGTGCCAAGGGGGGTCCGGTAGAAGTTATCGAACGGCGGGATGAAATTTCTCCGCCGGATTTCGGCCTGGTCCATGCCCAGTTCCCGGGCAACCCGGTCCACCGCCCGTTCGACCAGGTAGGCGGCCTCGGGCCGGCCGGCCCCCCGGTAGGCATCGGTCGGGGTCGTATTCGTCAGCACCCCGATAACCTCGGCCGAGACATTCGGCAGCTGGTAGACGCCGTGGAGCATTGCGGTGTAGAGAACGCCGGCAATGGCCTGACCGTACTGGGAAAGATAGGCCCCCAGGTTAGAGTAGGTCTTAACCCGCAAGCCGGTAATGGTCCCATCTCGCTTGTAGGCCACCTCGAAGTCGGTGATGTGGTCCCGGCCGTGGGTGGTTGCCCGGAAGTTCTCGGTCCGGTCCTCCACCCACTTTACAGGCCGGCCGAGCTGCATCGACGCAAAAGAGGCGACAACTTCGTCCGGGTAAAGAAAAATTTTGCTGCCAAAGCCGCCCCCAACGTCCGGGGCGACCACCCGGACCTTGTGCTCGGGCAGGTCGATAACCGAGATGAGCCACGACCGGATAATGTGGGGGTTCTGGTTGGTACTGTACAGGACGAGGTCGCCAGTACCGGGCTGATACCAGGCAATGGCGGCCCGGGGCTCCATCGCGTTCGGGACGAGCCGGTGGTTGATGAGCCGTTCGCGGACGACACCGTCGGCCTCGGCGAACGCCTGGTCGACGTTTCCGACCGAAACCTGCCGCCGGAAAGAGATGTTGTCGGGGATATCGTCAAAAAGGCGCGGCGCCCCCTCTTTAACGGCTTCCTCCGGGTCGACCACGGCCGGGAGGGGCTCATACTCGACCTCGATGAGGTCGAGGGCATCCCGGGCCGCGTAGCGGTCAACCGCCACAACCGCCGCGACCCCCTCGCCAACGAACCGGACCTTACCCACGGCCAGGGGGTAACGTTCCGGCACCCTGCTGCCCGGTAGCCGGGCGGCGACCGGCATCGACTTCACCCCCGCCTTTTTGAGGTCGTCGGCCGTGTAGACGGCCAGGATGCCGGGGTGGGCCTTCGCCCGGGACGTATCGATGCGCTTTATCCGGGCGTGGGCATAGGGGCTCCGGAGGATGGCCAGGTAGACCATGCCCGGGAATTTTATGTTGTCGACATAGGTCCCACGGCCGGTTACGAAACGGGGGTCCTCCTTGCGCTTGAGGGGTGCGCCCATAACTTTCCCGGGGGCAACGGCCTGCGCCATTGGCTTACCTCCCTCCATCCTGTCTCAGCGAATCTTCTCGACCGCGGCCATCAGGGCCCGCCGGGTGAGCACCCGCACCAGATGGGTCCGGTACTCCTCGGAGGCAAAGACACGGTCGCCCGTGATCGTCAGCCCTTCCGGGGCCCGCTCGGCCGCAGCCCGAATGGTGTCGGCATTAAGAGTCTGACCCTGGAGGGCCTGTTCGGCCGCGGTCGCCCGGGTCGCGTAGAGGGTTGCCCCGGTCACGGCGATGCGCGCCTGCCGGCAGATGTTGTCCTCTCGGCCCACCACCGCGCAGACCCCGACCACGGCGTAGCGGGAAGCCGGGTGGGGAAACTTGACGTAGGCGGCGCCGGTCCCTGGCCCCATAACCGGGATCCTGACCTCGGTCAGGATCTCGCCGGGCTGGAGGGCCGTGGTGAACATCCCGACAAAGAACTGGTCGATGGGGATGGTGCGTTCACCCTGGGGTCCGCGGGCCCGGACTTCGGCCCCAAGGGCGAGGATGATGGCCGGGTAATCGCCGGCCGGGTCGCTGTGGGCGAGGCTTCCGCCGACCGTGCCCCAGTTGCGGACCTGGAGGTCGCCCACGACGTCGGTGGCCTCAGCCAGGACCGGCACGTGCTGGCGAACGAGCTCCGAGGTCTGAACGTCATAGTACGTCGTCATCGCGCCGATGACCAGCTGGTCGCCTTCAAGCCGGATGCCCGAAAGGCCGGGGATCCGGCGCAGGTCCACCAGGGCCGGCGGGGTGGCCAGCCGCAGCTTCATGGCCGGAATCAGGCTGTGGCCCCCGGCCAGAACCTTTGCCTCAGGGTTTTGCCGCAGAAGGTTGAGCGCCTCCTCCAGACTGGTCGGGGCGTAATACTCAAACGTGGCCGGAAACATCTCTCCAACCTCCTTGCGAAATTTCTAACCTTGACCCCGGGCGGCCTGAAGCGCCCGCCAGACCCGCTCCGGGGTCAGGGGCATGTCGATGTGCTTTACCCCGAACGGGGCCAGGGCGTCGAGAACGGCGTTGACAACGGCCGGGGTTGAGGCGATGGTCCCGGTCTCGCCGGCACCCTTTACCCCAAGCGGGTTGACCGGCGAAGGCGTCTCCAGCCGGTCGGTCTGGAAGGACGGCAGGTCCGGAGCCTTGGGCATCGCGTAATCGAGCCAGGTGCCGGTGAGCAGGTTGCCCTGCTCGTCATAAACTACCTGCTCCCAGAGGGCCTGGCCGATGCCGTGGACGACCCCGCCGTGGACCTGACCGTCAACAACCATTGGGTTGATGACCCGGCCGACGTCGTCAACGGCCAGGTACCGCAGAAGTTTCACCTGACCGGTTTCCGGGTCGACCTCGACCACGGCCACGTGGGTGCCAAATGGGAACACAAAATTGCTCGGGTTAAAGAACGCGGTCGCCTCCAGGCCGAGCTCCAGGTCGGCCGGGATCTTCCGGGGCACGTACGCCTCAAGGGCAACCTCCTGGAAGGTCACGGCCCGCTCGGGGGCACCCCGGACGAAGAACCGGCCTCCCTCGAAGACGATGTCGGCCTCGGCCGCCTCGAGCAGATGGGCCGCAATCTTCGTCGCCTTTTCGATAATGCGCTGGCCGGCGATGTAGGCCGCCGTCAGCCCGACCGGGGTCGACCGGCTGCCGTAAGTTCCCAGGCCGAAGGGGATGGCATCGGTGTCACCGTGAACGACCTCGACATCGTCGATGGAGATGCCGAACTCGTCGGCGATGGCCTGGGCAAACGTCGTTTCGTGGCCCTGGCCGTGGGTGTGGGACCCGGTGAAGACCGTGACCTTGCCAGTGGGGTGGACCCGGACGATGGCGCTTTCGAACAGGCCGGCCTGAGCCCCCAGGGATACTGCGACCTGCGACGGGGCCGCCCCGGTGACCTCGACGTAGGTCGAAAGGCCGATGCCGATATACCGGCCCTGCTCCCGCAGCCGACGCTGTTCTTCCCGAAGCCGGGCGTAATCGACCAGTTCGAGGGCCCGGTTCAGGGTGGCCGGGTAGTTGCCGCTGTCGTAGACAAAGGCGAGCGGCGTCTGATAGTTCTCGAACGGTTCGAGGACATTCTTTCGCCGGACGTCAGCCGGGTCCATATTGAGCTCCCGGGCAACCAGGTCCACCATCCGCTCCAGCAGGTAGGTCGCTTCCGGCCGCCCGGCACCGCGGGTCGCGTCCACCGGCGTCGTGTTGGTGAAGACGCCGTAGACCTCGGCGCTGACGTTTGGCAGCTTGTACGGACCGTGGAGCATTGGCACGTAAAGAAAAGTCGGGATGAGGGGCGCAAACGGGGAGATATAGGCCCCCAGGTTGGCATAAGTTGTCACCTTGAGGCCGGTGATGGTGCCGTCCCGCTTGTAGGCGACCTCAAAGTCGGTGATGTGGTCCCGGCCGTGGACGGTTGCCCGCAGGTACTCGCTGCGGGTTTCGACCCACTTTACCGGCCGCCCCAGCTTCATCGCCGCGTAGCAGGCGACCACCTCATCCGGGTAAAGGTAGATCTTCGTCCCAAAGCCGCCGCCGACATCCGGGGCGATGACTCGAATCTTGTGCTCCGGGTAGTTCATCGTCAGGGCCAGGAGCAGCCGAATGAGGTGGGGATTCTGGTTCGTGTTGTAAAGGGTTAGCTCGCCGGTGGCCGGCTGGTAGAGGGCCACCGCTGCCCGGGGCTCCACCGAACTGCCGCTGGTCCGGTGGTTGATAATTCGCTGACGGACAACCCCATCGGCCTCGGCCAAGGCCCGGTTGACATCGCCCGCCACCATCGCGAACTTAAAGCAGATGTTATTCGGGGCTTCGTCGTGGACCTGCGGTGCGCCGGGCCTGGTCGCCGCCTCCTGGTCAACGACAGCCGGCAGCGGCTCATATTCCACTTCGATGAGGCTCAGGGCGTCGTAGGCGCTGTAGCGGTCTTCGGCGACGACCGCCGCGACCCCGTCCCCGACGTAGCGGGCTTTATCGACCGCCAGCGGGTAGTGGGGCGGCAGTTTTATATCCGGAAGGAGCCACCCGACCGGAATCGACCCGATGCCGTCCCGGCGCAGGTCCTCGCCGGTGAAAACGGCCAGGACCTTCGGGTGGACCCTGGCCCGGGACGCGTCGATACGCTTTATCCGGGCGTGGGCGTACGGGCTACGCAGGATGGCCAGGTAGGCGGTCCCAACGAATTTCAGGTTATCAACATAGGTTCCCTGGCCGGTAATTAGGCGGGGGTCTTCCTTCCGCTTAACCTCCGCTCCGATAAGACGCTCGGGTGCCTGAACCATCTTGCCTCCTCCGGACGGTTATTCTCACCTAAAGCCCTGGGAGCGTTAGTCGGCCGGTGTCGGGGCCGGGGCGCCGCCACGCATCAGCTCGGCCGCATACTGGATTGCCTTAACGATGTTGTGGTAGCCGGTGCAGCGGCAGATATTCCCTTCCAGGGCGTGGCGGATCTCCTCCTCGGTCGGGTTCGGATTCATCTGGAGGAAATGATAGGCCGTCATGATCATGCCGGGGGTACAGTAGCCGCACTGGAGGCCGTGTTTCTCCCAGAAGGCCTGCTGAATGGGGTGAAGTTGCCCGTCCTTTGCGAGACCCTCAATGGTGAGGATCTCCGCCCCGTCGCACTGGACCGCCAGGAACGTGCACGATTTTGCGGCCCGGCCATTCATTATGACGGTGCAGGCTCCGCACTGGCTTGTATCACAGCCGATGTTCGTACCGGTCAGGCCGGCGACATCCCGAATAAAGTGGACCAGCAAAAGCCTCGGCTCGACATCGGCTTCGTGGAGGACACCGTTGATCCGAATCGAAACCCTCGCCATAACCTTTACCCCCTTTTAGATGTGGGTTTTAAGCTGGACTACTTTTGTAGTCGCGAGTTTATTTCGGCTTCCAGGGATTTAAACCCCTGGTCCATCAGCATGCTGGCCGTCGCGTCCAGGAGCCGCTGGCCAACGCTGGCCAGCGTGCCCCCAATAACGACATCGCCCCGGAAGATGAGGGTGGTCCTGCCGTCGGCCGGGACGAGCTCAACCTCGCCGTCTCCCCTGACGAACCCCGGCCCGCCCCGCATCTCGGTCTGGAGCCGGTAACGACGGGGCGGTTCTTTATCGGAGATCTTAACGTAGCCGCTAAAGGACCCCCGGACCGGCCCCACCCCGACGCTGGCTGTCAGGTTGTACTCGTCGGGGCCGACCGCCTCGATCTTCTGGACGCCGGGCAGAACCTTGGAGATAACGGTCGGGTCGAGGATGAGGTTCCAGAGGGTCTCCTGGTCGACGGTGAACGTGTATTGCCTTTCTACACGCATCCTTTCAGCTCCATCTAACCGCTAGCCGCCCGGCCGACCGTGAACCCGGTCTATTATGGGTCCCCAGGCCGGGCCGTGTCAAGCGCCTCCGCTTTGCTCTTACCCCGCGGCGGGCGAGGCGTGGGGGCCGGGCTAAAATGCCCGGTGAGGCCCTGCTCTGGGCTAAAATAGTTTCCGGGTAAGGTTAAGTTCCGGGGATGTCTGATGATGTTCAGATTGCCCAGACGCTACGCCGACGAAATCGTCGCCCATGCCCGGGCCGAGGCGCCCAACGAGTGCTGCGGGGTTCTGGCCGGGAAGGACGGTCGGATTGTCAAGCTCTACCGGTGCACAAATGTCGAGCAGAGCCCGTATCGCTACAGTGTCGACCCGAAAGAGCTCATCAAGATCGACCAGGAGGTCCGGGAGAACGACTGGGAGTGGCTCGGCATCTACCACTCCCACACCTTCACCGAGGCCTACCCCTCGGCGACCGACATCCGCCTCGCCTACTGGCCCGATACCCTCTACTTTATCGTCTCCCTCAAGGAACCGGACCGGCCGGTCATCCGGGCCTTTTACATCCGGGACGGCCAGGTCCCGGAGGTCCCCGTCCGGGCGAAATCGTGCCCTACGAAGCCGCCGGCTAATGGCCACCCTGCGGGTCCAGGTCTTTGACGGCCGCGGCCGGGCCGTTGTCACCCTGAGCTACTATGACGGCCAGCTCTTTTTCTCCGGCCCGGCCTGGGCCCGGGAGGCCCTCGAAGCGGCCTGTCCAAACGTTCTTTCGGCCGAAGGGGGGGTAACCGAAGCGGAATTCAGGCTGCTGGCCGCGGCGCTGTGGGACGCGGCCGCCCGTCAGGGCTACGACCTCCGGTCCCCACCTCCCCCGGAAGCGGACCGGGGCATTCTGAGCCGGCTCCGCCGTCTTTTCGGCTGGCGCGGCCCGTGAGCCTTGACGCCGGCTCAGACCCGCCGTTAGACTGAAACCTGGCGGGATGATGCCGACAACGAGCAGCCTGGTCGACCTGATCGACCGCTTTCGCCGGGTGATTCGGGCCGAGCTGGAAAGCGGCGGGGCGGACCGGGTGGTGACGGGTGGCCTCGACCGGTTCTTAGCGAACTGGCGTCGGGAGGCCGCCGCCCGGGACCTGCTGGTCAAGTTCCCCGAAATCGAAAGCTACGCCGCCCTTGACCCTATCAGCCGGACCCTCTGGCTTGAGCAGGCCCTCGAGTGGGCCGACCGGACCGAGGTCGCCCTGCGGCCGCCGTCTGCCCCGGCCCCCCAGCCCGCTACCCCCCGCCGGCCCGCAAGGCGTCCGGCCGTCCCGCCCCTTTCGCCCGCGGACCCCGTAATTAAGATTCCCGGGGTCGACCGGATTACAGCCCGGCGGCTCGGCCGGCTCGGAATTCAGACCGTCCGGGACCTGGTCTATCATTTTCCGTTTCGGTATGAGGACTGGAGCCGGGTTCGGAAAATCGCCGAACTCCGGCCCCATGAGCAGGCGACCGTGGTCGGCCGCCTCATTGCCATTCAGGCGACCCGCCTCGGGGCCCGGGGCTTGCCGGCGACCGAGGCCCTGGTCGCCGACGATACGGGCACCTTACGGGTCGTCTGGTTCAACCAGCCCTACCTTGCCCGGACTCTAAAAACCGGGACAACCCTCGTTCTGAGCGGCCGGACTGAATACTTTCGGGGGGCGAAGGTCTTCGAGTCGCCCGAATACGAGGTCTACGACAGCGCCGACGAGCTTCTCCACACCGGCCGGATCGTTCCGGTCTACCGGCTCACCGAGGGGCTCTCGCCCAAGGTCTTGCGCCGGGCGATCAAGACAGTCCTGGACGCCTGCCTGGACCTCCTGCCCGACGGCCTCCCCCAATGGCTCCGGGCCGAGTTCGACCTGGTTGACCTGGCCACGGCCCTGCGCCAGATGCACTTTCCCGACGACTATGCCGCCCTGCAGGCGGCCCGCCGCCGGCTTGGGTTCGAGGAGCTGTTTAACATTCAGGTCATGGTGCTCTGCCGCCGTCAGAAGGCGGTGGCCCGGGCGACGGCGCCTGAGCTTCGCCTTGACCCTGGACTTAAGGCTGCCTTTATTGAGAGTCTGCCCTTCAAGCTCACCGCCGCCCAGGAGCGGGTTATGGCCGAGATTCTAGCCGACCTCGGCCGGGACCGGCCGATGAACCGCCTCCTTCAGGGCGATGTGGGGAGCGGTAAGACGGTGGTGGCAGCCACCGCGATGCTGGCGGCCGTTTCCAGCGGCTGTCAGGCGGCAATGATGGCCCCGACCGAGATCCTGGCCGAGCAGCACTTTAACACGCTGGTCCGCCTCTTTTCGGGGCTCGGGGAGGACCGGCGGCCCCGGCTCGGCCTCCTGACGGCCAGCTTTGCCCGGGTCTGGCCCGCCCCCCGGCTGGCGTTAACGGATGCGGACCCGGCCGAGGCTGATAGCCGCGTCCGCCGGGACGAGCTTTACGGCCTGCTTGAAGCCGGGGAGGTGAATATTATTGTCGGCACCCATGCGCTGATTCAGGAAACCGTAAGCTTTGCCCGCCTCGGGCTCGTGGTGGTCGACGAACAGCACCGGTTCGGGGTCGTCCAGCGCAGCGCCCTCCGCCGGAAGGGCGAAAACCCCCACGTGCTGGTGATGACGGCGACCCCAATTCCCCGGAGCCTGGCCCTGACCCTTTACGGCGACCTGGACCTTTCGATAATTGACGAGCTTCCGCCCGGCCGCAAACCGGTCCGGACGAAGCTTGTCGACCCTGAGCGCCGCCACCGGGTCTATCAGTTCATCCGGGACCAGGTCAGCCGCGGGTTCCAGGTGTTTGTGATCTGCCCCCTCATCGAAGAATCCGAGGTCCTGCAGGTCCGGGCCGCCGAGGCCGAATATGACCGGCTCCGCACCGAGGTCTTTCCGGACCTCAGGGTCGGTCTGCTCCACGGCCGGATGGTGGCCGCCGAAAAGGAGCGGGTGATGCGGGCCTTCCGGGACCGGGAGCTGGATATCCTGGTTGCAACGCCTGTCGTCGAAGTTGGCATCGACATCCCAAACGCCACGGTCATGCTCATCGAGGGGGCGGAACGGTTCGGCCTGGCCCAGCTCCACCAGCTGCGGGGCCGGGTTGGCCGCAGCGAGGCCGACTCCTACTGCATCCTGCTCACCGAAAACGCCTCGGCCGAGGCCATCGAGCGCCTTCGGCTCGTTGAGGGGTCCCATAACGGCCTGGAGCTGGCCGAGGCCGACCTGCGGATGCGGGGGCCGGGCGAATATTTCGGGACCCGCCAGAGCGGACTGCCCGACCTCAAGGTTGCCCAGGTCTCCGACCTGTCGCTTCTGGAGCTTGCCCGGGAGGCGGCTCGACGTCTCCTAACCCGGGACCCGGACCTGACCTGGCCCGAGCACCAGGCTATCGCCCGGCGCCTGCAGGAACTCCCCCCTTCGGTCGAGACAAGCTGAAGTCCGAGGCCGGCAATACCCGACGCCCGAAGAGGAGCAGCGCGATGAGAAGGGTAGAACTTTTGCGTCTGCTGGCGGCCGTTGTGGTCCTGGCGGCCGCCTGCGTCGGCCCGTTCGGGTCGCGGCCGCCCCTTATGACCAGTCCCGACTACGGGATTCAGGTTTTCCTGTGGGGCCAGCCGGATACGACTGAGCGGGACCTGGAGCTGGTCAAAAAGCTCGGCTTCCGCTGGGTGAAGCAGATGTTCCAGTGGAACTATATCGAGGGCAGGGGCAAGGGCCAGTTTGAGTGGAACGAGCCCGACCGGATTGTTGAGGCGGTTCAGCGGTCGGGACTCAAGCTCCTGGCCCGGGTTGATATACCCCCTGACTGGGCCCTACCGCCCGACCACCAGAAAGGAACCCACGGCCCGCCGGCAAATCCGCAGGACTTCGGCGATTTTCTGAGCGCCCTGGCCCGGCGTTACAAGGGAAAGATCCAGGCCTACCAGGTCTGGAACGAGCCGAACCTCGCCCGGGAATGGGGCGGCAAAAGCCCTGACCCCGCGGGTTTTGTTGAGCTTTTAAAAGTCGCTTACCGGGCGATCAAGTCGGCCGACCCGGACGCCCTGGTCATATCCGGGGGCCTCTCCCCGACCACCGCCCCGCCGCCCCTGGCGATGCCCGACATCCAGTATCTGCGTGAGATGTACCGGCTCGGGGCCCAGAATTACTTCGACGCCCTGGGTGTCCACGCCGCCGGCTTTAAAGCCCCGCCCGAGATGGACCCCGAAGAGGTTGCGCGCAACCCGGAGCTTACGAATTATGACAAGAGCCCGGTAGAATTAAAGCGCAGTTACAGTTTTCGCCACGTCGAAGACTACCGGAAGGTAATGGTGGAGTTCGGGGACGACAAAAAGCAGGTCGTCATCCTGGAGTTCGGCTGGACCTTTGACCCCCGGCCGAACTCGCCCTACCGCTGGCATGCCGTGACCCAGGAACAGCAGGCCGAATATGTCGTTCGGGCCTACCGCTGGGCGGCCCAGAACTGGCGGCC